>JBEGMF010000076.1:0-2920 GCA_041183205.1 Actinomycetota bacterium
CACGCGGCGTTGCTGCGTCAGGCTTTCGCCCATTGCGCAAGATTCCCCACTGCTGCCTCCCGTAGGAGTCTGGGCCGTGTCTCAGTCCCAGTGTGGCTGATCGTCCTCTCAGACCAGCTACCCGTCGATGCCTTGGTGGGCCGTTACCCCGCCAACTAGCTGATAGGCCGCGAGACCCTCCCAAACCGAAAAACTTTCCTCAAAAGACCATGCGATCCTCTGAGGGTATCCGGTATTAGCTCGAGTTTCCCCGAGTTATCCCAGAGTCTGGGGCAGGTTTCTCACGTGTTACTCACCCGTTCGCCGCTAGATCTTCACCGGTGCAAGCACCGGTTGGATCTCGCTCGACTTGCATGTGTTAGGCACGCCGCCAGCGTTCGTCCTGAGCCAGGATCAAACTCTCCATCAAGATCATGACCTCGCCTTCTTTCTGTCCAAAAGCGACTCACCCGAAGGCTTGTCACTTTCGAACGCCGCAAGAAGGTCTGGCTGCGATCGGAGAGCCGGGATCGGAGGGGCTCACCTCCGATTTATTCCCGACGTGGTGATGTTTCCATCACCGGAATTGCTTGGTGAACGATCACGACACGTATCCACTCCCATTTCTCACTTACGCGAGAAATGAGCACGAAGTGGCCGTTTGCGGTGATCGCCCGCACTGGCATTTATTCGTCCTCTGTTCCGTTTTCAAAGAGCACGCTCGAAAGCGCTCCGAGGGGAATGTCAGCTTTCAAAGTTGAAGGCAGCCATCAGAACTCGGAAAGACCCGCAAAAACAAAGGTTTTTGCGAACTTGTTTGCCACGTGCGAGCCGATGACGAAACGTCACCCACTCGCTTTTTGGGCGGACCGACACCGTAGTGGTGCGGTGAAGCCCCACGCAACTTCGGTCCGATGAATCCAGTTCATCTGCTCATAACCCTGCCCTTACGGGGGATTTCGAGGAGATACGCCGCCCTATTAGGCGGAGGATCAATCGACCAGTGGTCGGGGGGAAATCGTGTTCCGGGCCGAATGCCCTGAACGGGAGTTGAAAACATAGCAGCCCTTTTCAGGCTTCGCAACATGCCCTCGAGTTGAGGGCAACTGGCCCCGCCGATGTCGGATCGCCAGCGGCATTTGGGCGACTAGCCGCGTTTCAACACGAATCGCTGCTTTTTGCCGCGACGCACTAACGCAAAACCACTTTCGGTGAAGTCGTTGTCCGTCAGTTCCTGTCCTTCGACGACTGTTGCATCATTGAGTTTCAGTCCTCCTTGTGCAACAAGACGACGACCTTCACTCTTTGATGACACCGCGTTGTTTTCCGCCAACAGTTCAACCAAATCGCACGGCAACGTTGCTACCGAAATAGTTGGAAGTGATTGTGCGAGTTCATTCCATTGTTCAACGGTTAATTCCGCAGCTGCTTGGGTGAAACCACGCGAGGCTTCACTGGCCTTTTCTGCTTCGGCAACGCCGTGAATTAGCGCAGTGACTTCATAGGCCAAAACTTTTTGCGCCTGTCGCTGACCCGGATCTTTTTCATGCTCGGCCATGATGGCTGCAATATCGCTCACGCTTACCATCGTTAACTGCAAAAGAAAACGATGCACATCACGATCATCAGCGTTAACAAAATATTGATAAAACGCATACGGCGTTGTTTTTTCTGGCGATAACCACACTGCACCGTCAACTGATTTGCCGAACTTTTGTCCATCAGCGCGCGTAATTAACGGAACGGTAAGGCCATGAACGTGCGCGCCTGATGTGCGTCGAATTAAATCAATTCCGGCGGTGATATTGCCCCACTGATCGGATCCACCGACTTGCAATTCACATTGCAATGTTTGATGTAAATGACGGTAATCATTGGCTTGTAACAACATGTAGGAGAACTCCGTATACGAAATTCCCGATTCACTTTCAACTCGTGAGCGAATTGATTCCTTCGCCAACATGGTGTTGACCGTTACGTATTTGCCGATATCGCGTAAGAACTCAAGCGCGCTTAATTTTTCGGTCCATTCGCGGTTATCAACCAAGACTGCTTGCGTTGGACCCGAAGAAAAATCAAGCAGCATCTCTAATTGCGGTGTAATCGCCTGCAAATTGGCCGACAATGTTGCCGCATCAAGTAGTGATCGCTCGGTTGACCGCCCACCCGGATCGCCGATCATGCCGGTGGCGCCTCCGGCCAGCACGATTGGTTTATGGCCAAACTCTTGGAATCGTTTCAGCACCATCAACGGCACCAAGTTGCCAACATGCAAACTGTCGGCACTGGGGTCGAAACCGGCATAAACGCAGATTGGACCTTCGCCTAAGCGCTTCCGCAGTTCATCGGGGTCAGTGGAATCTTGCAAAAGGCCGCGTGCAGCAAGATCGTCAAGAATGGCGGCGGTTGATGTGCTCATAGATCTACGACGACTCCTTAGAGATCAATCGTAGTCTGACTGTGTCCTCATTAAGCGCAATTTTCTCAGCACAACAATGGCAATTACTGCGCCGGCGAAAAGAAAAAGTGCCAGCACCAGCAAGGCTGGTTTTTGTTGAACGTGCACCGTCACCGCTGCCCCATTCACGTCCAGTGCGGAAAACGAAATTTTGGTGGAACCAAGACGATGAACCGGTTGCACGTAGTTATAGGTGAACTCTTGACCAGGATCGAGATCGACATCGAATTGGAGCAGTTGTTCATCAAAATCGGTGCGCACCACGACGGTCGCCGTTTGCACTTTTACCGGCGAGTGATTCACAACAACAAACTCAATTGACTTTTCGTCATCGAGACCGATCCATTCGCGCAGTCTCGACTCGCTTTTCACATGCACGCGCTCAATATCAAGTGACGGCTTTCCAGATTGCGCTTTGGCGATCGCAGTAAACGGACGCAAGGTGATGGGTTGTTGCACCGAGGTTGAAAATGCAAAAGCGCG
>JBEGMF010000077.1:0-3417 GCA_041183205.1 Actinomycetota bacterium
CAGATCAGATAGCGGCAGCCGCGGCGGCTGAACCGGTAATAATGACGGCGGTTGCAATAGCGACGCCTGCGCCAACGCCAACTGCAGCTCCCGCAGCAACGCCCGCACCAACGGCGGCGGCATCGGAAATGCCAGCGGAAACTTCGTCAAGTTGCTTTTGATCGAGTTTGGTGCTCATTTGCTCAAGGAATGCTTCGCGAATTTCATCAGACGTCGCGTCGTATCCCATGGCCTTGACACGCTGAAAAACTTCATCGGCTTTGCCGTCTTTTCCTAATGTCTTTAATTCCTCGAATTTGCTTGGATTCGCTTCGATGTCGTGAACGAGGCGATCCGCTTCTTTCGTGCTCATGCTTGTCTCCTTTTTTGCTGAGCGCTTCCGAGTTACTGCTAGTTGGGTACTGCTAGTTGGGCCCTGGTAGGCGGGCATTGCTGTTAAAAATTATCGCAACGCCGAGAATGTAGAACTAAGTTCAGTTCTCTGCAAGTCATTCGACCCATCGGCAACGTAAAAAGATTTCGCGCCCTTTGCTTGAAACCAAACGCGCCAAAACCACGCAAACGAAAGGCTTTTTAGAACGGTCGATTACGACTCTTTTCAAAGAGTCGTAATGACATAAGCGCGATTACGAAGCGCGGGCCGCTTCTTGTACTGATCGTCGACTAATCGAGCGGGGCGAATAGCCAGCAGCTGCTCGTTCTTCTTCGTTTTCTCCACCCCAAAAACCGTTTTCCCGATTTTCACGGGCGAGGTCTCGACATGGCTGCAAGACCGGACATTCAGCACAAACCTTGCGGGCTGAGGCTTCACGACGAGCTCGACGCTCTGGTCGTTCCCCTGCAATACCGAAGAAAAGGTTCGTTTTTCCCTTGCAGGCAGCATCATCCATCCATGCGGGCCTTGCGGTGGCGTAAAGGATCTCAGTCATGGCTGACTCCAATGGGGGAGGTATGACCACTGGGATAGTGGGTGACTTGAATTTAGTGCTAAATCGTCAAACCGCAACCTCAGCTTTGATTTCAATTTCGTGACAATTGCGAAACCCACCGTAGGCTTCGGCTGTGACCGTGTTTCTGGTGGGTGCAGGCCCCGGTGACCCTGGCCTTTTGACGGTACGGGGAGCAGAGGTTTTGGCGACAGCTGATGTCGTCGTCTACGACCGTTTGCTGGCGGAGTCACTTTTGGATCTCGCGCCCGCACATTGTGAATTCATCAGCGTGGCCAAAAAAGCGGGCGAGGCCACGATGCCCCAAGATGACATCAACCAACTGTTAGTTGAACGTGGTCGAGCCGGTCAGCAAGTAGTGCGGCTTAAAGGTGGCGATCCATTTGTTTTCGCACGCGGTGGTGAAGAGGCCGCCGCGCTCGCCAAAGCCGGAATTGAATTTGAAATTGTTCCCGGTGTTACATCCGCCATTGCCGTGCCGGCCTATGCCGGTATTCCGGTGACGTTGCGTCATTCATCAACTTCGTTCACCGTTATAACTGGACATGAAGATCCGGATAAAGGTGGAGAGATTGATTGGGATGCCGTCGCGAAGTTAGGCGGAACCATTGTCATTCTCATGGGTGTTGGTCGAATCAAAAAAATTGTTGATCGACTTTTAGCCGGAGGATTAGCCGGTGATACACCGGCGGCCGCTATCCGCTGGGGAACGCGCGCTGATCAACAAACTGTGCGCGCCACATTGGAAACAATCGCTTTTGCTGATCTTGAATCGCCGAGTGTGATTGTTATTGGTTATGTGGCATCACTTGATCTGACGTGGTTTGAGTCGCGTCCACTTTTTGGCACCCGTGTAGTTGTCACTCGTCCAAAACACCAAATTTCAAAGCTTTCTGACGCGTTACGGGCGGTTGGCGCGCAACCAATTTTGATTCCCACCATTGAAATCACTGAACCTGCTGATGAAGGCAAAGCGCGTCGCAATGCCGCGCAGTCGTTAAATGATTACGAGTGGGTTGTCTTTACTTCAGCCAATGGTGTCGAAAAGTTTTGCGCAGAGATACGCGACAGCCGCGATTTCGCGTTCAGCAAGATTGCTGTGATTGGTCCAGGTACGGCAGAAGCATTGGCGCGCTATTCGTTAGTGCCAGATGTAATTCCAGATCGATTTATCGCCGAGTCGTTGCTAGAAGCATTTCCGTTGCCAACCAGTGAGTCGAGAAAGGTTTTGTTGGCTCGCGCCGAAGTTGCCCGCGATGTATTGCCTGACGGTTTACGCAATCTCGGTTGGGAAGTAGACGTTGTCGACTGTTATCGCACCATTCCAGTGGTACCGAATGAGCGACAACGCGAAAGTGTTCGCACGGCTGACATCGTTACCTTTACGTCAGCATCAACCGTCGAAAATTGGGTCGCTGCGTTTGGAACTGATGTTGTTCCATCGACTGTTGCTTGTATTGGTCCGGTGACTGCCGATACGGCTCGCCGCTTGGGGCTCGGAGTCGACATCATTGCTGAGCAACACACCATTGACGGATTAGTCGAAGCAATCGTGGCCCGCAAAGGAACACCGGTTGCGACCAAAAAGAAATAACAATGAAGGCGAAATCTGTCGATTCGGTATCCCTCAACTGCTTGCGTAGGCTGAACGTATGAATTTCCCTCAAAGGCGGTTGCGTCGATTGCGTCGGACACCGGCGTTGCGTCGCTTAGTGGCACAAACGCGTCTTTCCACCGATGACCTCATTGCTCCGGTCTTTGTGCGGGAGGGAATTGCTGATCCGCAACCAATTGCTTCGTTGCCCGGCGTCGTGCAACATACGCGCCAGTCACTTTTGAAAGAAGCCGAGCACCTACACAAACTCGGAATCCCCGGACTTATTTTGTTTGGGATTCCTGCCGAAAAAGATGAGCACGGCACTGGCGCTTTTGATCCGGAAGGCATCGTGCAACTTGCACTGCAAGATCTACGACAAAAATTTGGTGACGAATTGGTTTTGATCACCGATCTTTGTTTAGACGAATACACATCGCACGGTCATTGCGGAGTTCTCGATGATCATGGTCATGTCGATAACGATGCAACATTGGATTTGTACGCCAATGTTGCAATTGCCCAAGCAACCGCCGGTGCTGACATCGTTGCTCCTTCCGGAATGATGGACGGAACGGTGGCCGCTGTTCGCGATGCACTCGACGAAGAAGAATTTTCGATGACGTCGATCATGGCCTACAGCGCCAAATACGCCTCGGCAATGTATGGACCATTCCGTGATGCCGTTGACGTTGAAATTGTTGGCGGTGGAGATCGCAAGGGTTACCAACAAGACCCGGCGAATGGTCGCGAAGGCATGGAAGAAATTCGACTCGATGTGGCTGAAGGCGCTGACATTGTGATGGTGAAACCGGCAATGTCGTATCTCGACATCGTCGCTCGGGCGCGAATGGAATTAGATATTCCGATTGCCGC
>JBEGMF010000078.1:0-15200 GCA_041183205.1 Actinomycetota bacterium
TGTGGGTGATTTTTGCGGCGCTCACCGGAACGGTTGCCAACTCGTTCCAGATGGGTATTGCGCGAGCCGGAACTGGCTTTGGTGGCGCGGCCCGTATTCCAATTTCGCCGTCGCTTGTTGCTGATCAATATCCGATCGGCATTCGCACCCGAGTGTTCGCCATCGAAGCATTAGGTCGACCCCTTGGCCAAGTGATTGGTCCATTCGCTGTTGGTTTGATTGTGTTGATTGCTGGCGATCAAGCCGGTGATTGGCGCTGGGCGTTTTGGATTATGGCCATTCCGGCCGCGGTCATCGTTGCGCTCATCATGCGCGTGAAAGAACCTCATCGTGGACGCAACGAACAGCGCGCCGTCTTCGGCGAAGAACTCGGACCAAACGCTGTTGATGATGGCCCAGTGCGACTTTCCGCTGCATTCGCTCGTTTAAAGAAAGTGCGCACGTTCTATTTCTTGGTTGTCGGAATCGGTGTACTTGGCTTTGCGCTTATCGCAGTGCCCGCCGCATTCAACTTGTTGCTCGAATCGCAATACGGTTACGACGCATTCCAACGCGGTTGGATCGGTTCAATTACATGGGCCGGTGCGCTGGCGGGTATTCCTATCGCTGGTCGTTATGGCGATCGTCTTTTCCGTCGCAATCCACCATCGGCATTGCGCTTGATGGGCGTTTCTATTTTGTTATACGGCCTTTGCATTTCCATTGGCTTGCGCTTCGATCAGCCCGCAATCCTCATTGGCTTTTTCGCATTAGGTAATGCCTTCCAAGGAATGGCGTTTACCCAAGTTGGCCCAACTATTTCATCGGTAATTCCTTATCAAATGCGTGCCCAAGCGTTCTCGATGGTGGGTGTGTACATCTTCCTCATGGGCGGTTTCTTTGGCGGTCTTTTGGCCGGTGCGCTTTCCGATGCATTCGGTGAACGCACAGCCTTAACAGTTGTTGTGCCGCCCGCAGCATTGCTCGGCGGACTTTTGATCATCTACGGCGCTCGCTATATGCGACTCGATATTTCACGCGTTGTGGCTGAATTGCGTGAAATGCAAGAAGAGCAAAAGCGTATGGCGGCTGATCCGGAAAATATTCCGGTATTGCAGGTGCGCAATGTCGATGCGTCCTATGGAACGCTGCAAGTTCTTTTCGATGTGTCGTTCGAAGTGAAGCGCGGCGAATGTTTGGCGCTTTTAGGAACGAACGGTGCGGGTAAGTCCACCATCTTGCGCGCCGTGAGCGGATTGTTAAATCCCGATCGTGGTGTTGTGCGTATGAATGGTCGCACCATCACATTGGTTGATCCGATGTATCGAGTTGGTCTCGGCATGATGCAGATCCCTGGTGGTGAAGCGGTGTTCCCGTCAATGACGGTTGCTGAGAATCTCGAAATTTGGAGTGAGTTAATTGAAGACAAGGCGAAACGAAAAGAACGTCTCGATGCCACGTTTGAAGTGTTCCCTGAACTCACACATTTAATTGATTCGAAGGCCGGTTCACTTTCCGGCGGCCAACAGCAAATGTTGGCGCTCGGTAAAGCAGTCATGCTCGAACCAGAGTTGCTCTTAATCGACGAACTTTCACTTGGACTCGCGCCAATCATCGTGCAACGTCTCTTAGTGGTTGTTGAACGATTGAAAGCGCAGGGAACCACGATGGTGCTAGTTGAACAATCGGTCAACGTCGCACTCTCAGTGGCTGACCGTGCAGTGTTTATGGAACGAGGCCAAGTGCGCTTTGAAGGCCCCGCTTCAGAACTTATTGAACGAGACGATCTGCTCCGTGCGGTCTTCTTGAGCGGAGAAGGTGCCTAAACATGTTCGGTTTACTTTTCTCGTTCGACATTTTGTTTTCGGGCTTAGTGCAAGGCCTGGTTTATGCATTAGTGGCCTTTGGTCTTGTCCTTATTTACCGAGCCACTGGTGTTATCAACTTTGCGCAAGGCCAGATCGGTGCATTCGGCGGTTACGCCATGGCGCTTCTGTATCTGCAATACGACATTCCTTATCAACTCTCAATGCCGGTGGCGTTGGCTGCGGGTGTTGCTTTAGGTGTGGCGGCAGAACTTATTTTGCGTCGTTTGTTTACGCAGCCACGTTTGTTGTTGTTCGTAGCCACCTTGGGCATCACTCAGTTAATTCAGTTGCTGCAATTGCGCTTACCGATTCCCGATGACGTTGCTGCCGGCGCAAGTTACCCAGTGTTATTAGGTGGCCAATGGGAAATCCTTGGCATTCGTGTCATCGGCCCACAGATCACCATCATCATTGCCGTTCCCATTTTGATGTTGGGTTTGAACTGGTTGCTGCAACGTTCGCGTTTCGGCCGCCAACTGCGCGCCACTGCCGATAACGCACCTTCAGCATCGTTAGCGGGTATTTCCATTCGTGCCGTCTCCACCAAAGTGTGGGGCCTTGCCGGTCTGCTCGCCGTTATCGCCGCATTATTAATTGCACCGGTGCAAGGCGGAAATATTGCGTCGGTTACTTCGGCGCTCGGTCCGAAACTGTTGTTGCTGTCGCTCACCGCGGCAATGTTCGGTCGCATGCGTTCATTTAGTTGGACGGTCATCGGCGGTTTAGTAGTCGGCATCATCGATGTGTTCTTCGTGACCTGGGCTCAAGTTGATCAAGTGCCGGCCGGAACAAACATCTTGGCGATCTTCGTTCTGTTGTTAGTGCTGATGCTCACTGTTGGTCGTTCGGCTGGCTTTAGCGCTGATGAATGGACACTCACCACCAAGATGCGCGCCGTTAGCGAAGACATTCGCAAGCATCCGCTTTATCGCGCATCAACGATTGCCGGTGGTTTGATTCTGTTAGCCGGAGCGTTTCTCTTAACGCTCACATTCGACAAGCCAACAGACTGGCTGACGTTCTCTGAAATTCCGATTTGGATTATCGCCGCGCTTTCGGTGACAGTTCTCACCGGTTGGGCCGGTCAGTTGTCGTTGGGTCAATTTGGTTTTGTGGCCATTGGCGCTTACGCCACCATCAAGTTCTCGGAAGGTTTACCCATTCCAATCGCCATTTTGTTTGGTGTGGCCTTTGGCGTTTTGGCCGCGCTCATTGTGGGTGTGCCGGCCTTGCGTGTGCGCGGCTTATTCCTTGCCGTCATCACGCTCGGATTCGGCCTCATGGTGCGCAGTTGGTTGATCTTCAACAGTTCGCTATCGGGCAGTGGCGGTATCGCCAAGATGGATGTCGACCGCTCACGCGGTTTCAATCTTCTCTGGTGGAAAATTAAAGGCACCAACTTCCATGGTGTGTATTGGTTCTGTTTGATGGTGGCGCTTATCGCTATTGCCATCGTTTGGCAGTTGCGACGCACCGGTGTTGGACGTTCAATCATCGCCTCGCGTGATAACGAACTCACGGCATCGGCCTACACCGTTTCACCAACGGCCAAAAAGATTGTGGCCTTTGCTATCTCTGGCGGATTGGCGGCGTTGGCCGGTGGTCTCATCCCGCTCACCTCAGCTCGTTTCGACGTGAATCCCGGCAACGGCATCTTTGATGTTGAAGCCTCGTTGCGCGTCGTGGCGGTGGCGGTAGTCGGAGGTATTGCATCAATTACTGGTGCTGTCTTGGGTGTCATCGTCATTGTGGCGTTGCCGTTGATTTTCGACGGAACACCGCAGGTGAAGTTGTTCGCCTCGGGTATCGGCATGTTGGTGGTGTTGCTGTATTTCCCCGGTGGTCTTATTTCAGTCATTCACTCCGGACGCGACTTATTGGTCAACTGGTTGGTGAAACGCACTGGATGGGAACCGGCACGTAATACGCAAACCCAGCAGTTGTCGTCATTGGCAACCGTGAAAGAACGGCACCCAGACAAGATTCCATTGCAAACTCGCGATGTTGTGGTGCGATTCGGTGGGCGAGTGGCAGTCGACAATGTGTCGATCAATGTGCAACCCGGCGAAATCGTCGGCCTTATTGGCACCAACGGTGCGGGTAAATCAACGTTGATGAATGCCATCTCCGGATTTGTTCCTGCAACGGGTGAAGTTGAACTGTTCGGCGAACGAGTTGATGGGCGTTCTGCGCCTCGTCGTGCTCGCTTAGGCATGGGTCGCGCTTTCCAAAACGCGCGATTGTTCTCATCATTAAGCGTGCGCGAAACCATCATGGTGGCGCTTGAAGCCCGCCAGCGTTCGCTGCTTGTGCCGTCAATGTTCTCGTTGCCGCCATCACCATCGGCGGAACGTCGGAAGCGTCGTGAAGCAAATGAGATCATCGGACATCTCGGCCTCAGTCGTTATGCCGATTCACTTTTGGGTGAACTTTCAACGGGCACGCGTCGCATCGTTGAACTTGGTGCGTTGTTAGCGCTTGATAGCGAATTGTTGTTACTTGATGAACCAACAGCTGGTGTGGCGCAACGCGAAACCGAAGCTTTTGGTCCGTTAATTCGCACCATTCGTGAAGAGTTAGGCGCAGCAATCCTCATCATCGAACACGACATGCCCATGGTTATGTCGATTTCCGATCGGATCTATTGCTTAGAAGCCGGTGCAGTTATTGCTGAAGGTTCGCCGAATGAGGTGCGCAACAATCCATTAGTGATTGCGTCGTATCTCGGCACTGATGAACGCGCTATTGAACGTTCTGACAGCAAACCCTCACAGTGATGCGATAAACCTTTCACGAATTCTCAATTAACTGTTGCGTCATTTACAAACGTTTGATGGCGAGTGACAGAAAGCCCTTGATATATCGCTAGGTGTCGGGACAAACGTAGGTAGCGATCATTACCATCGTTACATGCGATTGAAGCGACAACATCTTGCCGGTATCGCAATTGTTTTCTTTTCTCTATTGGCATCTGCTTGTTATGTCAATCAACCATTTCTCGATCCCGCTGATCGGTTGAGTCCCGATGCACCTACATCGGCAACTCCAAATGCATCGGGCATCGCCTATGGCCCACAACCAATTCAATTACTCGACTACTACCTTCCAACAGCTCCACTGCAAGGAACAATTATTTGGTTGCATAGTGGTGGGTGGTGTTGTGGCGATCGCAGCAATGTTGATCCGTTTATTTTGTCGTTGCGGTCAAAGGGTTATGGCATCGTTTCCGTTGATTACCCGCTTTCACCCAACGCAACGGCCGATCAAATGTTGGCCAGTGTCGATCGCTCAATTCGCTATGTGAAAGTCAATGCATCGTTATGGGGCTTGGGCGGAAAAATCTTGATCGCTGGTGGTTCCGCCGGTGGACATTTAGCGTTGATGATGGGAACTGCATCGGGACTCGCGACCGAAGTTGGTTTACCGCCGGCGTTGGCATCGACGAGCCCCAAGGTTGATGGTGTCATTGCTTTCGCGGCGCCGAGTGATTTGCGTCAATACATTCACGGCGAGATTTATGTTCCCGGCATGGATGCGCAAGGTCTCGTCGAAGATCTTCTCGATTGTTCGTTGCGAGCGGGCTCGACATTCCCTCCGTGCACTGAAGATCGCTTGTTGTATTACTCGCCCTATTTCTGGGCGATGCTCAACTTCTATTACAACCTTGATTTGCCGCCGGTCTATTTCGCCCTCGGCACCGAGGACACCCTTGTGCCGCTTTCCACACAAGGTGAGCCCATTGCGTTGGCATGGCAAGGGAACCGTGGCTTTTTCCGTACTTGGCTGGATCGTCCCCCGACCGGCCACAACGTGTCGTTTCTTCTAAATAAAACCGCGTTTGAATTGTGGATTTCGACCCGCGTGTAGTCCCTCGCTGAGCCGCTGGCGCGACTACGGTTTCGTTGTCCAACTATCACGGAGGGGTGCTTCCCGATGACCACCGATCAACTCTCTCGAATGCGCGAAGGCAAGGGTTTTATTGCGGCTCTTGACCAAAGTGGAGGGAGCACTCCAAAGGCTTTGCGCCTTTATGGAATCGAGGAAAGCGAATATTCCGGCGATGAGCAGATGTTCGACCTCATTCACGGAATGCGTACCCGCATCATTAAAAGTTCCGCTTTCAATGGCGATCGCGTTCTCGGCGCCATTCTTTTCGAAGGAACCATGGACCGCGACATTGACGGCATGGGAAGCGCGCAGTTCCTTTGGGAAAAGAAAAAGGTCATTCCCTTTTTGAAAGTTGATAAAGGCCTGGCTGATGAAGCCGATGGTGTTCAACTCATGAAGCCGATTCCCGATTTGGATGCACTCGTTGCCAAGGGTGTATCGAAAGGAATTTTCGGCACCAAGATGCGCTCGGTCATTAAAGAAGCCAACGCCGCAGGCATCAAACAAATTGTCGCTCAACAATTCGCATTCGGCCGCCAAATCATTGCCGGTGGCTTAGTGCCGATTATCGAACCTGAAGTCGATATCAATTGCCCCGATAAGGCGAAGGCTGAAGAAATTCTGAAAGCCGAACTGTTGGCTGAACTCAATGCGCAGCCTGCTGATCAGCCAGTGATGTTGAAACTCACGTTGCCGTCGGTCGACAACTTCTATTCCGAACTTGTTAACCACGGAAGTGTTTTGCGCGTGGTGGCGTTATCGGGTGGCTATAGCCGTGAAGATTCAAACGCAATGTTGTCGCGCAACAACGGCGTGATTGCATCGTTCTCACGTGCCCTTACCGAAGGTCTTTCGGCCAAGCAGTCAGATGCTGAGTTCGATGCAATGTTGGACGCAACAATTCAAAGCATCTACGACGCTTCAATCAGTTAAACGTTTTAATTAAACGTTGTTTGTTAACCGTTGATCTGCGCCTTGATGGTGCTGATCAAACGCGGCATTGCTGCGTCCACGTTGTGCTTCATGCTCAACGCGTCATTGATATTGCTAATGCCGGCGCTGGAAATTGAAAGACCAGTGGTGAGCCATTCAATTGTTCCTGTGACCAACAGACGCTGATCGTCGCTCGGGTTTTTGCCCGCGGCGCGAATGGCGTCATTCACTAATTGATCAAGTGATTCACGTTTGCGCTTCGCCGCATCGGCTATGCGCTCACGAATCTGCGGCTCAATAGCGTCGTCGCTATCTATGGCTTGAGTGGGGAATGTCATCGCCGCGGCGAGACCTGGATTTTCAATGGCCCAGTTGATATCGCTTTGCACCCACGCAATTAGACGATCAAGCGCATCGGAACCAGCGTTCATCGCCTTTTCCCAAAGTTGCGAAACTGACGTGTCGTAGGCCAGTGCAATTGCTTCAGCAATAAGGCCGTCACGGCCACCGAAGTGAAAGTTCACCAACGATTTCGACAGGTTTAAATCGCGGCAAATTTCGTTAGGGCGAACACCCCGTGGGCCGCGAATGGACATTTGCGCCACCGCTGCTTGCAGGATGGCGTCTCTTCCTTCGTTTCGTGATGGTCGTTGATCTCGCGTAGTCATTGGTTCGATTGTAGGTAATCAAAAACGTGAAGAACTATTACCAAGTTCTAGTCCATGATTGGTAGGAAGTAGTACGCGGGCTCACAGAAATTCTGTAAGGCTGCGCCGACAGACCTGTGGGAAAAGTCTGAGGGGGAACTTGTGGGCGACATCACAGCAGGCCAATCAATGCAGGCATGGCGAGTGCATGGGTACGGACAACCGCTAGACGTGCTCTCGCTTGAGGACGCGCCGGTGCCAACTCCAGCAGTCAATGAAGTGCTGGTGGCAGTCGAAGCGATCCCACTCAATCTGAATGACATTGAGCGCATCACGGGCGGCAACATGATGGCTGCGCCTGAATTTCCCTATAGCCCAGGAATGGAAGTGTTCGGTCGTGTTGTTGCAGTGGGCGAGGGTGCCGAGCAATGGCAGGGCCAAAGAGTGGCGGGAATTACGCGTCAAGCGCATGGTGGTTACGCGCAATTCGCAATTTGTCCCAGTGTGAATGTTTTCGCCATTCCCGAAGACATTGCGTTGCCTGATGCTGCGGCATTGCTATTTCCCTTTCATTTGGCGTGGTTGGGATTAGTGAATCGTGCCGATCTGCGCAGTGGCGAAAGCGTGTTGATTCATGCTGCTGCCGGTGGAAGTGGTTCGGCGGCAGTGCAATTAGCGAAAGCATTTGGTGCCACTGTTTTTGCCACCTGCGGGAGCGACGAAAAAGTTGCGTTTTGTAAATCACTGGGTGCTGATTTTGTTTATAACTACGAAACCGACGATTGGGCCGCGGGTGTTTTAGAAGAAACTGGCAATCAAGGTGTTGATGTTGTCTTCGACAATGTTGGTCCTGTCGTTATGGAGAAGTCGTTTGCGTGCACGGCATATAACGGGCGTTATCTCATGATGGGATTTGCTTCCGATAAAACGCGCGCTGATGAAGCGTCGATTGTTCCGCGGCGCGTCATCATGGGGAATATCAAACTTTGCGGTGTTCTGTTGAATTACCAAAGCGATGAAATGGTCGACTTCATGAAATCGGCCATGGGGTGGAATGTTGCCCCGCGTGCTTTGGGCGAATTAGCAATGGCCGACATTTTGGAATTAGTGCGCACCGGTGCAGTGCATGCAGTGGTAGGTGCAACGCCATCGTTTTCGGAACTTCCCCAGGCAATTGTTGATTTAGGCCAACGAAAAACGATTGGCCGCACGATTGTTTTGTTATAACGATCCGTCTTTGGCGGCGCGAAACAATTCAATTGGCGTGAGGTTTTGCGGGCCGGAATAGGGAAGAGCAATTTCTTTTCCGGTTCCAGCCGATACATAAGCCGCGCAAATTGTCTGCAAAACCCGGCGACCAAATGACAATGGGGGCAATGCTGCCGGTTGGGTGAAAAGTCGATTCATTTGTTCGACATAACCAAGGTCGAACAAATGAGCTGCATTTTGTTCATGGATCGCCAGAGCAATGGGTTCGCCATTTTGTTCCAGAGATGCTTGGGGCAGTAGTTCTGCGCGCACCACACTTTGGGCACTCGATACCTGCACATCCCAAAGTTGCGAATGATGTTGCCAACTCGTTTCCAAACGGAACTGTGTGCCGTTTTGGCATCGCGCACTCACAACAGCATGAGTTTCTACGTCGTAGTTGTTAAACGAAAACTCAGATCGAAGGACGGCGATCGGACTTTGCGCCAGCGTGAGTGCCAAAGCAACGGCTTGGCTGCCTAAATCAAAAAACACACCGCCGCCGCGTTGTGCATTGCCGTAGTCGCCCCATTGGGGGAACGGCGAAAGTAAGCGAATTTCAACGTAATTGAATTGCCCGATCGATTGACTACGTTCCAACAACTGCGTGATGGCTGGAGCAGATAAAAGGTTCTCGCCATACACGCCAGTGTCACCAAACGCCACCAATTGATCGGCCTCATCAAGCGTTGCGCATAACGGCTTTTCCACCAATGTGCGACGGCCGCTTTGCAATAACGGGAGTGCATACGTGGCATGTGATTCGGCGGTGGTGCACACCACGTAGGCATCGGCCGCACCAACGAGGGGAAGTGCATGGGCTTCGCCGCCAAATTGTTGTGCCTTGGCGTTGGCCGATTCAGCGCTGCGGGCAGAAAAACTCGCAACTGATTGGCCGACCTGCGCGGCCGCCATGGCGTGAACAGAGGAAATCATGCCGGCGCCAACCAGAGAAACACTCATTCAGATGACGGTAGTGCGCCGAGGCACTACTTTCGCAGCGATGGATGAACTTTCCGGCTATGTGGTGGTGGACCTTTCACAAGGTCTGAGTGGGGCCTACTGCGCAAAATTGTTTAGCGATAGTGGGGCCACAGTTATTCGCTGCGAAACCGCAGATGGTGATCCGCAACGTCATCAGCAATGGTCGGGAACACCAACCGAAGGTGACGCGCCGCTTTGGCGCTATTTGCGTCACGGCCAACAAGCGCTTGTTGTCGATGCAGTGGAACTTTCCGACGGCGTGGTGAGTGATGCCGTTGCTCATGCCGATGTGGCGATCGTTTCGCAGGCGCCACCAAAAGATTGGCAATCACGTTGGCCGGGCACCGTTTTTGTTTGTATCTCTCCATATGGCACCGAAGGGCCCGATGCACAAACCGCCGCAACGGAATTCACACTGCAAGCCGATTCCGGTGCAGTAGCAATTCGCGGCACGAAAGATCGTCCGCCGGTGCAAATGGGTGGACGAATCATCGAATGGGTGGGCGGTGCCTATGCCGGCGTCTCGGCGTTAGCCGCCGCGCAACGTTCGCGAACATTCGGCGTTGGCGAGTTCATTGATGTTTCTCTTTTAGAAGTTGCCAACATCACCGCCACGAATTTCGCTGATCTTTTCAATTCGCTTGCTGGTCGACCACCATCGGATCCGTCGCAACCGCCGCGCAGTGTGGAAATTCCTTCTATCGAACCAACGAAAGACGGTTGGGTTGGGTTCAACACCAACACGCGCGATCAATGGGAATCATTTTGTTTGCTTATTGAGCGGCCTGATCTCATCGAAACCGCAGAGTTCGCGCTGTTGGCCGCTCGTTCGGCACGCGCTGATGAGTGGAATGCAATGGTGCGTGAGTTCACCACGCAACACACCACGGCCGAAATTGTGGAACGAGCTGCTGCGTTGCGAATTCCCGTCGCCCCAGTTTCCGATGGTGAATCAATTCTGGAACTCGATCATCCGCAATTGCGAGGCGTGTTCCTCGATGATCCAACTCATAGTTTCAAAATGCCGCGCCGTCCTTTCGCCATCGACGGCGAATTTGCAACGCAGGTAAAACCGGCACCGGCAATTGGCGAACATTCATTTTCGCAATTTCCGCAACGGGCAGATCGTCCGGCACCAACCGAAGTTGTTTCATTGCCTCTGGCGGGGTTACGAGTTTTGGATCTCACTGCATGGTGGGCTGGTCCATCAGCCGCAGGATTGTTCGCGGCCCTCGGCGCTGATGTTGTGCATGTTGAATCCACGCGTCGTATTGATGGAATGCGCACTGCCGGCGGAATGTTTTACAGCCGTCCGCAATGGTGGGAGTACAGCGCCTTTTTCTTGCAGGCCAATACGAACAAGTTTGGTTTAACGCTCGACCTCGACACGGCGCAAGGTCGTGAATTGGCATTGGAGTTAGTGGCGCAATCCGATGTTGTGATTGAAAACTTCACGCCGCGTGTTGTCGAGTCGTTCAACTTGGATTGGGATGTCATTCGTCAAGCGAATCCCAATGTGGTGATGGTGCGTATGCCGGCATTCGGTCTTGATGGACCGTGGCGCGATCGCCCCGGGTTTGCGCAAACGATGGAGCAAATCACCGGTTTGGCGTGGATGACAGGCCATCGCGATGATCAACCGCGTATTCAACGTGGCCCATGCGATCCCAATGGTGGTTTACACGCGGCGTTTGCCACACTTGTTGGCTTAGAGCATCGCAAACGCACCGGTCGTGGCTGTTTAGTAGAAGCGCCAATGTTTGAAGCGGCCTTAAATGTCGCCGCCGAACCAGTCATCGAATGGACTGCACATCACAACAAAGTGGAACGTGATGGCAATCGCAGTCCCTATGCCGCGCCGCAAAATCTTTATCCCTGTCAAGGCATTGAAAATTGGTTAGCGGTTTCAGTGGAAACTAACGAACAATTCGTCGCGCTTTGCAATGTCATTGGCCGACCAGATCTTGCCGCCGATGAACGTTTTGCCACACTTCCGTTGCGCCGTCAGCATCATGATGAACTCGATGTGGTGATTGGTGAATGGGCGAGTGCACAACAACTCGACGAGGCCGTTGCTCAATTACGGGCCGCTCATGTGCCGGCTGCAATCACTCGCGATAACCGCATCACCGATGCGCATCCGCAAACTCAGTTCCGTCACTACAGCGAAGTTGTCGACCATCCAGTGGTGGGGCGTCATCCCGTTCCGACATTGCCGTTCCGTTTTGCCAGCGTGGAATCGTGGATTCGTCGGCCGGCCCCAACGATTGGCCAGCACAACGACGAAATTCTTGGCCAATGGCTTGGCCGGAGCGAACAAGAGCGAGCGGAACTTCTAGAGTCTGGAGTAATCGGCGACTGGCCTATGGGCGTGGACCGGTAAAGTCGGAAACATAAGGGGGAGTTCTCATGGGGGATTTGTTCGATACCTACAAGGTGATTGATGTTGATACGCATCTCACCGAACCGCCGGACACTTGGACGCGCGCTTTTCCGAAGTCGCTGCATGATCAGGTGCCGCATATCAAACGTGTTGACGGCGTTGATCAATGGATGGTGAACGGCGAGCGCATCGGCGCGCCGGGCTACTACTCAATGGCGGGTTACGACGGCATCATGCCGGTTTCAACGCCTAAGACCTACGACGAAATTGCGCCCGCAATGTATGACCCAAAATCACGCCTCGCCTTTTTGGATGATGAAGGGATTGACGCCCAAATTCTGTATCCCAACGTTGGCGGTTTCGGTAACGGTTATTTCTTGCGTTTAGGAAACCGCGACATCGTTGCCGAATGTGTACGCGCCTATAACGACTTCCTCACCGAATGGTGCAGTGCAGATCCTTCACGTTTGATTCCCATCGCCGCCGTTCCGTTTTGGGATCTCGATTTAGCCATTGAAGAAATTGGCCGCTGTCTCGATATGGGACATAAAGCGATCAACTTCTGCAACCAGCCGCAAGATTACGGACAGCCGCCGTTGGCCAGCACACATTGGGATCCGATTTGGCGCACCGTCGAAGAAGCAGGTGTGCCGGTCAGTTTCCATGTAGGTGGCGGATCAATGGGCACGCAGTTTGAAGATGTTGCCGGCATGGGTTGGATGACAAACTTCGCCAAAGTTTCATCGATGATTTTCATGGACAACATGCGTTGCCTTGGCGATCTCATTTTCGGCGGCATCTGTCATCGATTCCCCAACCTCAAATTTGTTTCGGTTGAATCGGGTGTTGGTTGGATTCCCTCGGCATTAGAAACATTCGATTGGCAATGGAATAACGGTGGCGTGCGCGACGAGCATCCCGAATATGAGTTATTGCCGAGCGAATATTTCCGTCGTCAGGTGTACGGATGTTTTTGGTTTGAGCGTCAGACGGCTGTTGATGCGATTGCGCAATATCCAAAGAACATGTTGTTCGAAACCGATTACCCGCATCCAACATGTATGCACCCTGGCCCGCGCACCAAAGCAACACGTCCGCGCGAGTACGCCACTGAAATTCTCAGCCCGCTCCCCAAAGACGTCATTGCCGATGTTCTTTGGGGCAATGCGGCGCGGGTGTACAACCTGTAATGGCTGGCATTGAACTGCCCGACTTGGGCACGAAATTCATTCATGCCGAAGTGCGCGATCGCACGTTGCATTTGCGCATCGATCGAGTCGAGCGAAGGAATGCCTTTACTCAAGACATGTATCGAGCGCTAAAGCGCGCCGCGATTTGGTCGGATGGTCAAAGCGAACTTGATTCGGTGTGTCTTACCGGCACCGATAAATGGTTCGCCGCCGGTGGCGATATGGCGGGTAACTCTGAAGATCCAGAAGGTCTCGCCTCCGAATGGGATCCCACCGACAATTTTCCGTTCCGTCATATCGAACGTTGTCGGAAAATTTGGGTCGCGGCGGTGAATGGCGCGTGTCACGCCGGTGGTCTTGATATTGCTCTCCATTGTGATGTCGTCATCGCGTCGTCAAACGCACGTTTTCGCATTCCCGAGTTATTGCGCGGTATTCCCGATCCGTTTATGTCGGCCCGCATTGTGGAAGCAGTTGGTTTGACGCGTGCGCGCTACATGTTCTTCACGGCGGTTGAACTTTCGGCCACGGAAGCAGAAAATTTCGGATTAGTCGGACGCACCGTTGATGAAAGCGAATTCGCGCAACATATTGATTGGGTTTTAGAGCAAATTTCTCTGACCGGACCTGAAGCGCGCGCCGCTATCAAGCGCGATTTCAATTCGCGTTTACCCATGGCAGATGTGGGTTTGTTCCACCGATCGATGATGACCCCGGAGATGATCGAAGGCATGCGGGCGTTTATTGAGAAGCGCCCCGTGAATTGGCCTCGGGGGTGACCTAATTCCGCTCCAGTTCTGACAGTACGATGAGTACTAGTGAACAGCGGATGGAAGTTCTTTTCGGCCATTTTGTCGGCCGGGGCGGTAGTGGCGGTTTCAATTGCATTGATCCTGCCGACATTCGCGTTCTCCGTGCGCGCCTTCAATGGCGATAACGAACCTCTCGATATCGATCAGTTCCGAGAGTTCGCTCAGCGCACCGAGGTTATTGCGGCGGACAATTCCGTCATCGCCACATTGCATGGTGAAGAGAACCGTCAACTTATTCCGTTGGACCAAATTCCGGCCGCGGTGAAGGACTCAGTTCTCTCCGTTGAAGATGCCGAGTTTTATCAGCATGGTGGCGTCAACATTCGCGGCCTTGTGCGCGCGGCGGCCACCAACGTTGATAGTGGCGACGTGGCCCAAGGTGGTTCAACCATCACACAGCAGTTAGTGAAACGAAAAGTTGTGGGTTCGGAACGAACTGTCACTCGTAAGGTAAAAGAAGCGATCCTCGCTATTCGTCTGGAGAACCAAATCTCCAAAGATGAAATTTTGGAGTTGTACCTCAACGACGTGTATTTCGGAAACGGTGCGTATGGTGTGCAAGCGGCCGCCGAAACATATTGGGGTAAAAACGCCAGTGATCTGAATTATGCCGATAGTGCCCTTTTAGCCGCCATGATTCGCGCCCCAGCCACATACGATCCTTTCCTTTTCCCCGATCGGGCTAAACAACAGCGTCAGATCGCGTTGAACCGCATTGCCGAAAATGGCTACATCACGAAAGCCCAAGCAACTGAATTTGGTCAGGCTCCGCTGCCGAAAGGACGTTGTACTGGCGGTGATGCCGTTGCTCGTCCGGCTGAATGTGGCGAAATCAAACTCCCACCTCCCGATAGTTATTTCGTGGAAATGGTGAAAGAGCAATTGTTGGCCGACACTCGTTTCGGCGAAACCTACCAAGAGCGTTATAACGCCGTCTTCGGTGGCGGTTTGAAGATTTACACCACATTGGATCCTGTCCTTCAAGCGGCAGCCGATAACGCGCATGCCACCACATTCCCTGATCGTGTTCGTCAAGAAGCAGATGCGAAAGGCATTACAACCGCATCAATTTCAATTGAAAATTCAACCGGTGCGGTGCGCGCACTTGTTGGCGGTCCGGGATTCAAAAACTATAAGTACGACATCGCCACCCTTGAGCCAGGACGTCAGACCGGTTCAACGTTTAAGACGTTCGTGTTGTTAACGGCGCTTGAACAAGGCGCGATTCCGTCTGACACCGTTGGCGGTGGTGGTTCATGGGCCAATCC
>JBEGMF010000079.1:0-33563 GCA_041183205.1 Actinomycetota bacterium
GCCGTCTTCATTGGTGTTTCAGCGGCATCAGCAGCAGCGGTCTAAAGCGAATTGCAAAAGGCAAACCACGCGTTTGCCAGGTAGGGCCCCCTGCCGGAAGTTCAACGACAACGAGTTGGACTGCCCCGAGGGGGCCCTTTTGCGTTCTCAGTGAGCCACGTGATCCGGAAACGCGTTGAGAATATTTCGGTAGTTAGAATTATTATCAATTCTGAACCACGTTCTGTAAAGTGCGGTCCGAGATCATTCAAAGTTCGCCTTTGTAGGTCTCGCTAATCATTAGGGCCACGATTTTTCGTCGCCCCTCAACAACCTACTCAGGAGAAAAAAATGAGCGAATCAGAAGCAACTCGATTCATCGATGCAACGATGACCGACGAAAAGTTGAGCGCCAAGTTAGTGCTCATGAAGGAAGATCCGCAGGCTCTTTTAAAAGAAGTTCATTCACTCGGTTACGACGCCACACCCGATGAAATTCGCAACGCATATCTTGAAAGCATGTCAGTCCGTCTTCCCGAAACGGATCTGCAAGACATTGCTGCCGGCATAAGCGACGCAGCGAAAAAAGGTTTGATCGGATATTCAGTCGCAGCCGGTGTCATCGCTATCGGTTGTGCAGCCGCATCAGCTGCCGCGTTCTAAACCGCCGAGCAATCCGTTCAATTACTTCGATTGCCAGGTAGGGCCCCCTGCCGGAAGTTCAACGACAACGAGTTGGACTGCCCCGAGGGGGCCCTGTCGCGTCTACAAGGCGCCAACAGTCGGGAACAGACCCGTCAATGGTTTGAAAGTTAGAATTATTATCATTTCTGAACCAAGTTCTGTAATGTGCAAATCGAGATCTCTCAAGGTTCGCCTTTGTAGGTCTCGCCCACCCCGAAGCGCAGCGGTGTTTCGTTGCCTTCTACCGACCTACTAACAGGAGAAAAAATGAGCGAATCAGAAAGCCAACGTTTATTGATGGCGATTGAAAGCGACAGCGCCCTCGCCGAAAAACTTTCGAAGTTGGAAAACAATCCGCAAGCGATTTACAACGAAGTCAAGCGTCTTGGTTACGACTGCAGCGTTGATGAAATCCGTGATGCATTTCTTTCGAAGATGAGCAAGCAACTCGATGAGAAAAGTCTGCAATCAATTGCGGCTGGTTTGTCGAGCAGCGAAACCGTAACGATTTCCGTTGCTGACTTTTTGAAGAGCGTGCAAATCACTGCCACGGTCGATAAGGGTGTTCTAAATGTGCAGGTCGCAGCGGCCGGTGCAGCCATTTAATTGCAATTAAAAAGGAGAAAAGACAATGTCTGAAGCAGAAGCAAGCCGTTTTATTGCGGCGACACAAAATGATAAAGAACTCAGCAACGAACTGGAAAAGTTGAAGGATGATCCGCAGAAGTTGATCCAAGCGATCAAGTCACGCGGATACGACGTCACGCCGGAAGAAATTCGCGAAGCAGTTTTAGAAAACATTGCACCGCGAGTAAGTGAATCCGAATTGCAGACTATTGCCGCGGGTCTCAATCTTTCGAACAAGGAAAAGGTCATGCTCGGCGCAGGTGGCGCCGCCGCCGCCGTTGCTGCTGTTGGCATCACCGTTGGTGCCGCTGCCGCCGCAGCTGTCTAAGTTCGAGTTGATTCAACTCAGTTAGTTATTTGCCCGGTTAGGGCCCCCTACGTATATTTCAACAATGTTAGTTGTAATTGTTGATTTACTCGTAAATAGGGGGCCCTTGCCGCGTCTCCGCAATGGTGCGCCAAATCGACAGCACCATTTTTTCCGCTCTCTACCAAGGATTTTCTGCCTTCTCCTTGTGTCGGTGTTACTTGTCTCCTGTGCCCAGGCCGAGGCGAGTGAAGGTCCCGCTCGCAAACTGCGGGTGGGATATTTGGCTTCGCTTACTCATGCCCCTGCCATCATCGGAATTGAGAAGAACTTCTTTGCCGACGCACTTGGCTCCACCCAACTTTCAACGAAGGCATTCAATTCCGGTACCGAAGTTATCGAAGCGTTGTTTTCGGGTGCGCTTGACCTCGCATTTATCGGACCTAATCCAGCACTCAATGGATTTGCGAAATCAAAAGGGAAAGCAGTTGTTGTCATCGCCGGCAGCACCAATGGAGGCGCGGCCTTTATCACTCGTAAAGACATCACCACTGTTGATGACTTACGCGGCACCACACTGGCCACACCATCTTTAGGAAATACACAAGACGTTGCTTTACGCGCTTGGTTGCGCGCACAAAATCTCTCGGCATCAGTTACAGGAGATGGAGATGTAGAAATTTCTCCCCGCGAAAACGCCGACACCTTGAACGCCTTTCGTGAGGGAAAAATTGATGGTGCATGGGTTCCCGAACCATGGGCAACTCGGTTGGTACAAGAAGGCGACGGTCATGTGTTCGTTGACGAAAGAAGTTTGTGGCCGAATAACGAGTTCACAACAACGCTGTTAATTGCTCATCCCGACTTTGCCATACATCATCGACCAACAATTTTGGCTTTCTTGAACGGTCTTCATTCGGCCATCGATCTTGCCAATGATCATCCCCAAGAAGCACAAAAACTCACCAACGACGGCATTGCAGCTGTGACTTCAAAAAAGATTTCCGAAAAAGTCTTGGCAAAGGCTTGGCAGTCGCTGAGTTTTTCCATCGAACCAAATACTTCTTCTCTTGAAGAAACAAAAAATCACGCCGTACGCGAAGGCTTCATGAAAGACGTTTCGCTTAACGGCTTTATCGACCTGAGTTTTCTTAATGAAGCTCGAAGTGAATGGAAGACACCATGACAACAAATACGACGTCGAGTTCTTTAAGTAACGACTCGCCGGCAATAGAACTCGACGATGTCTCGAAATTTTTCGGTGACGAAAAACATCGCGTTGAAGCGTTGCGATCATTTGATCTGAAAGTGCAGCCCGGAGAATTCGTGTGTCTAGTTGGTGCATCAGGCTGCGGTAAATCAACTCTGCTATCGCTATTAGCCAACCTCGATACGACCAGTACCGGAACCGTGACTACTCGCGGTCGCACCGCATTGATGTTTCAAGAAGCGGCATTGTTTCCGTGGCGTACTGCGGCCGGCAATATCGATATCGCATTGAAATTGCGCAACGTTTCACGCCAAGAACGGAAGGAACGGGTAGCGGAATTACTTGATGTTGTTCGACTTTCCGAAGCGGCGAAAAAACGTCCCCATCAACTCTCAGGAGGAATGCGGCAACGAGTGGCCCTTGCACGGGCCTTCGCCCAAGATGCTGACATCGTTTTGATGGACGAACCTTTTGGTGCTCTGGATGCCATTACGCGCGACGTTCTGCATGATGAGCTTGAACGGCTATGGCTTGAGCGAAAGTTCACCACTGTTTTCGTTACGCATAATGTGCGTGAAGCCGCCCGACTTGGTGATCGGGTTTTGGTGCTCACGTCTCGACCCGGTCGAATCGCCAATGAACTTCCAATCGGATTGCCACGACCGCGTCGAATGGATTCGCCGGAAGTCGCAGCGTACGCCGCACAAATCACAAAGCTCTTACGTACGGAGGTTCGTCGTCATGCCCACGACACCCGAGTTTCATGAAACCAACGAACACGATGAAGAACTTGCCGGTCTCGATGTTCTCGATTCACCAACAACGCAACGACGTAAGTGGTGGCCGATGCTCTGGCCCAAACTTGCGGCTATCGCCATTGGGCTTTCGCTTTGGCAATTAGTCGTTTGGAGTGGATGGAAACCTGAATATGCCCTGCCTGGTCCGGCGTCGGTGTTTTCAACACTGTGGGAACTTTTGCTCGACGGAAAGGTGTTTTCCGCATCGTGGGTGACGTTGCAACGCGCAATCATCGGGTACGGATTGGCCCTCATCATTGGCGTTGTTATCGGCGCGCTCATTGTGCAAAGCAAAATTTTGCGCTCGGCGTTCGGTTCATTCGTTACGGGGCTGCAAACCATGCCATCCATTGCTTGGTTCCCATTAGCCATTTTGCTTTTTCAAATTTCGGAACAAGCAATTTTGTTCGTCGTTGTTTTAGGAGCGGCCCCCGCAATCGCCAACGGATTGATTTCCGGCGCGGATGCAATTCCTCCGACAATCTTGCGCGCCGGACGAGTGTTAGGCGCGCGCCGATTCAACTATTTCCGCTACGTAATTCTTCCTGGCGCTATGCCTGGTTTTGCCGCCGGAACCAAACAAGGTTGGTCATTCGCCTGGCGCAGTTTGATGGCCGGTGAATTACTGGTGATCATCGCCAAAAAACAGTCAATCGGCGCCTTGCTCACCATCAATCGATCTCTTAGTGACGCCACGGGAATGATCGCCTGGATGATCGTGATTTTGGTGATCGGAATTTTGGCCGACGCACTTGTTTTCAGTCGTTTTGAACGCGCCGTTCTTAAACGTTGGGGATTAGCGAACTCGTGATTACTTCGTTACTTCGTTATATGGAGACTTTGTGTAAGTGATTGTTCTCGGCAGCCGTTTCAAGCAGAAACGTGCTGAGGGAAACCATCAATGTTTCCAAAAGTTGATCATCGGTGGGCCGCTTGGCATCCAAATCGGCAAGAACAAGTCCGAATCCGATCGAGGCGATAAGCGTTGCGACCGAACGTGCACTCAAATCGGTGCGGAAAAATCCAATTTGCTGACCGACTTTTACTAAATGCGTCAGTCGATCCATAAGTTCGGTTGTGGCCGTACCCACGATTTCACGTAACTCTTCGCGTCCGTGCGCAGCACCAATTGCCGAGGCGCGTGCCAAACGACGTTCGGCCAAAGTGGTGTCCAAAATCATTTGTGCCAATCCAAAGAGAGCGGCGTGAATTTCCGGACCGGTGGCATCATCACGGAGGTTGGAAAGAATATTGAGATCGCCACTGACGAATTTTGAATAGCGCACAGCCTGGGCGGCGGCAATCAATCCATCTCGACCGCCGAAATGGTGATTGATAAGACCAGTAGCCACACCCGCACGCTCGGCGACTTTGACCACTCGTAACGCCGCATCGCCTTGTTCATCGATGACTTCGATTGCGGCCTGGAGAAGTCGAATGCGGGAATCGATGGGACGGGGGCGTCCACCGAAAAGGAATTCCTGGAGCACCTCGTCGGCAGTGGGGTCGGCAGGTGGCGTGTCGACCTCTCCTCGCAATGCAGCCATGGAATAGGCCATGTTTATGTAGGCAGTGGAGCCGTCGCTACCTGCGACTGCAGTTCGTGTTTCGCCCGATGAATCGTTCGACATTTCGACCTCTTTCTTGGTTGTGAGTAAAATTTATCACCGATTTTGAACTTTGGTCTATCGGGCTGACGAAATGTTTGCGGGCGCTCACTCAGTCATTACCCAAACAGCGACTTTCCCGCTGAAAATTCCGGCGCGTCCCCACATTGACTTTTTTTCTAACTACTGTTTCTTCGGGCGAAGTACAAACCAGTGGGAAACTCAAAGCGCTATGGGCGACAAAAATGAAAAAAATTCAGGCGCAGGGAATTCGGATTTAGATCCCCTTCTTTCGTTACTTTCGGAAACCGAATCAACGCAAACGAAAAATGCTGGAAATACCTCGTCAACTGGATCATTAACAATTAATGCCGCTGCGCCATCGCCGTTAACCGAGAGCGCAAATTCTTCGCTTCGTCAGCGACGTATTCCTAAGTGGTTCAAGATCACGCTCGCTGCCGTCGTCATTGTCATGTTGGTGCCCTTGGTGTCATTCGGAAAAGCAATGGCAACACCATCAAACCTTTCGTTAATCGAACGCGGTGCGGAATGGATGCGCGATAACGGAATGGGAGATGTTCTTAATTCAATTGAAGGTTGGCATCTTTTACGCAATCAGCCTGAAGCTGGTGGCGAACCCGATCGTGAGATTGGAACCATCTCAACGCCGACGACTTCAGTTGATACGACTGCGCCGCATTTACCTAAACCGGCCAATGTTGCTGTTCCCTTTGGTGTAACTCCGCTCGAAAACGAAGGTGTTTGGCAACAAATCGGTCCAACAGTTGGTGGCGCAGCCACGATGTACACCACACAAGTTCGTCCTGATTCGGTTCGCACTCGTTTGTTGGCCGGTTTGACCTGGATTGATCCAAAGACAGCGTCGTTTGAACAATTCCCCGGAACCGAAGAACCGGGTGGTCGCTGGAATAAGCCGTCACAAGTACCGCTTGATCGACGTCTCGATCTCATTGCGGCGTTCAACTCCGGTTTCCGTATGCAAGATGCGCGCGGTGGCTACTACGACGATGGCGTGATGCATAAACCATTGCGCGATGGCGCCGCATCATTTGTGATCTTGGCCGACGGAACTGCGTCAGTTGGTGTGTGGGGACGTGATTTCACCATGAACCCGACCATTCGCACCGTGCGCCAAAACCTTGATCTCATTGTTGATAACGGCGGCGGATTACCCGCACCGGTTTCACCCCTTAGTCGCACCACGCAAACAGGTGCTGCGCCTGGCCAATTAGTGCCCGGCCTAAGCGACAACTCCGATGGTGCATGGGGCGCCACATTTGGTAACAAGATTTTGGCTTGGCGTTCAGCTGTCGGCGTAACGGCAACCGGCGGCATCGTTTACGGCTACGGCGATGGTTTGGGTGCATTATCGCTTGCCGATTTGATGCTGCGCGCTGGTTGCGTACGAGCAATGGAACTCGACATCAACACAGTGTGGACGACATTTAACTTCTATCAACCAACCACGCCGGGCGATCCTGCATCAGTTGCAGGAACGAAACTTCTACCCGAATCATTTAAGGGTGCCAATCGATACTTGTCACCTGATGCACGCGATTTCGTCGCCGTCTTTAAGCGAACGTACTAAATCACGTTGCTGGTTTCTCGCCAATAATTTGCAACGATTTCAAACGCTCTAATTCGGCGCCGCTAATTCCCAACATGTCACTGAAGACGTATTGGTTATGTTCGCCCATTAGTGGCGCCGGGCGACGCATCCATTGATCAACGCCATTCATTCGCCAGGGCATCATGGGAATGGGCAACGAACCAATGACGGGATTGGGAGATTCTTCAAAGAATTTGCGACCTTGTAAATGTTCGTTCTCATGTGACAAGCGCGGATCTTGAACTTTGCCGGCGGGAACACCAGCCGCCACCAAAACGGAAATTGCTTCGTCACGAGATTTCGATTTCGTCCACGCAGAAAGCACCACATCAATTTCATCATGATGTTCTCGTCGACCAGCATGAGTTGCGAATTTGTCTTGCAATAAACGATCATCATTCACAACCTGACAAAGCGCGTTCCATTGCTCGTTATTGGCGATCGATATCGCAACCCACTGCTCATCTTCATTGGAGTCGTATAAACCTTGTGGTGCACAATGCGCGCTGCGATTTCCATCTCGTTGCATCATCACGCCGGTAGCAGTGAATTCAACGATTGGTTCGGCTGCGATGTTGATGGCGCTTTCCACCAGTGCCACTTCCACTAAGCAACCTTTTGCTTTCTGTTGCGCAGCAACAAAACCCGTGAGGGTGGCAAATGCTCCATGGGCGCCGCCTAAAGGATCGCCCGGCCCGCGTGGCACTAATGGTTCTTGATCGGGATAGCCAGTTAGAAAGGCCAGACCAGACATCTGTTCCATGTTTTGCGCAAAGCCAACGCGATCTAACCAAGGACCGGTTAAACCGAATGCCGGTTGTCGAACCATTACGGCTGCCTCGTTGAGTTCCCGAATTCGATCGGGACCTAATCCAAATTTCGGCATCACTCGCGGTGTGTAATTTTCCACCACGATGTCGGCCCACTGCACTAATCGTTCCGCTAAAGCAATTCCGTCAGGCTCATTCAAATCAATAGTGATCCCCAATTTATTGGTGTTGATGCTCACGTAGAACGAACTCATTTCCCACCATTGATCGCGATCAATGAACATCACTGCCGCGGCATAACGCATCGGATCGGGATGTTTTACTGATTCGACGTGAATTACTTCAGCGCCTAACGCCGCCAGTAATTGCGTATTGGAAGGCCCGGCCCACCAACAAGTGACATCAAAAACTTTAAGACCTTCAAGAGGCATTGACTTCGTTACGGGAGGTAAATCAATACCGCCGCGCAAAGTGAAGGTGCCCGAACCCAAAACCGGAACAGTCTTGGGCTTTGGCGGACGTTCATTGTCAATGAGGTAATGAGGTCGTGGCGCCATGAATGAACCGTCTGCGCTCGATGCAAAGAATTCGCGCGCTACAAGTTGTTCGTCTTGAAGAATTGATTCACCGTCATTTACGCGCACCGTTGGACATCGAAGTTCACCGGCGCGAGCCAGGATCTCAGCGGTTGTGTGTTTGGTTGTGTAGGCGCGCACCCAGTCATCAAATTCCAAACGGTTAGCCGTACGATTTGAGGCCAACACATAACCTTCATCAATTAATTCCGGTCGTTCAATAAGTCGCAAAAACGCTTCGGCATGTTGAGGACCATTGGTGTTGAATCCAATCCAACCATCAGCGGTCGGATAAATGGATGGAGTCTCAACACTGCGCGCCGGAAGAGGAGGATCAATTCCGTAAACACCTTTGAGAAAACTAAAAAGCGGATCGGAAAACAGGTTGCTGGAAATTTGCGCCGATTCAATCCACGAAACATCTAATTCCGCGCCATCGGCTCCATTACGAACACCAATGGCGACGGCTAATCCCGCGGCCGCTCCATACACACCTGCAGCCCATTCCGAGGTGCGGCCACCCCATTGCACTGGTGGGGTTTCAACCACGCCACGGCCGGCAATTGATCCACACTCGGCTTGCACAATGAATTCCGTGGCGGCGCGATCGGCATAAGGACCGGTGCGGCCAAATGGCGTTAACGAAATGACAACTAGACGAGGATTGCGACGCCGCAATGAAGCGGGATCGACTTCACCGCTTTCAATAACGATGTCCGCATCGCAAAGTAAATCTTCAATGTCTTCATCAGCGGCTGATCCGATGATTGATGTCTTTCCGGCGGCGAGATGCGAAAAAAGTGGAGCCGCGACGGCAAATTTCTTTCCGCTGGCCGACCACCAGCGCAACGGATCGCCATCAACCGGTTCGACCTTTATGACTTCAGCGCCTGCATCAACGAAAAGTTTTCCGGCGTATCCCGATGCAATACCCGTTCCGATTTCCACCACACGAAAACCTTCGAGTGGTGATTGCCAGTTCCCCTCAGACATCGCAACCTCCCCCGACTAGTGCAGCACGAAAATTCGCACCTTGCACAAAAAATCAGAAAAGCCTTTAGGCAAAAACACAGGTGCGGTTTTCCCACACCAAAACGCGATGTTCAAGATGCATTCGTACCGCGTCGGCCAACGTTTTTCGCTCAACGTCACGACCTTTACGTACGAGATCGCTTACAGCATCGCGATGAGAAACGTTTACGACGCCTTGAGCAATGATGGGACCGGCATCTAATTCCGCCGTCACGTAATGAGCAGTCGCCCCAATTAACTTCACGCCTCGTTGATGCGCCCGATGGTAAGGACGCGCGCCTGGGAATGCCGGAAGAAACGAATGATGGATATTGATCATGCGTCCATTCCATTGATCGACAATGGCGGCAGGCAATATGCGCATATAACGAGCAAGCACCACTAGATCAGGTGAAAGTTCATTGAGCACTTTGGCAAAATGCTTTTCTTGTTGCGCACGCTCATCACCCGTGAGTCCACCCGAAACAAGATGAAACGGAATTCCAAAGCGATCGGCGAGTTGGCGCGCTTCCGGTTTATCGGAAACGACGGCCACGATTTCGGCCGGTAATTCACCTAAAGAAACACGGGTCAACAAATCAGCGGCGCAATACAACTCTTGCGAACATGCAATGACGATTTTTTGTTGTTCCGTTGGATGATGCAACTCCCATTTCATGGAAAAGCGTTCCACGAGTTTTTCCATACCCGAATGAAACGCCGACCAATCAATCGGTCCGTTAATTTCGATTCGTTGCAAAAAAACATGCGACTCGGTATCCGACTCCTGATCGGCGCGCGCGATGTTTCCGTGGCAATCAGCAATATGTGTGGCTACGGCCGCAACGATGCCTGGGGCATCAGGACATTGCAATGTCAAGACTGTCGTGACATCGCCCGACAAATCGCCACTAGTTCCGGAACTGTTCGACATAACCATTGCCTCAATTAGGAAGCCAATGAAGCAATGGCCCAGATTGCTGCAATTAATCCGATGATGACCATAACGACGCTGCGGGCAATTGGAGGTCGTTCAAGATCGCCCGCCGTGCGATTTTTCGGAGGTCGAATCATGGCCATAACGGTGCCAATTACCAACGCTCCGCCCAAGGCCAACACAATCCAGGGCAACAAATCATTGATTCCCAAAATGTCCATGTTGCTTCTCTCCTTGAGCCGCTTCATCGTAGAAGGCGGAAGGCTTTAGGAGAAAGTCGTCGCCTTTAGACGTTCAATAAATTGCAATGTGGCCGCCGTTTCACTGCGATTTTCCCGTCGCACCATCACCACTCGCCGCTCGGTCAATGCGGCACCAGATTTCTTTAATTGAACGAGCGTTTCGTCGAATGGCGCAAAGGCTGATTCCGGAAGCGCCGTCCAACCCAATCCAACATGCGCCAACTCTCGCAACACCTCGGGCTGATGCGATTCGGTTGTGACATCGGGTCGAATATTTCTTTGCCGCAACGCTTCTTCAATTAATTGGCGTGAATGTGAACCTTTTGGAAACAACGCCCACGGTCCATCACCGATTTCTTTTACCGAAACTCCGCTTGGGGGAACGACATAAATCGTTTCCGTTCCCAAAACATCAATTTGAAATTGACCGTTTAACTCGGCTCGATCAATAACGATGGCTAAATCAATATCGCCGCGCTCCAGTTGTTCCAGTAATTCACCGGAAGGTGCAACCACTAATTGAAAAACAACTTCGGGAAATTCACTGCGAAATGCACGAATACATTCGGGAAACCACACAACAGCCGCAGCATCAATCATGCCAACAGTGACGCGGCCTCGATCACCCGAATGGAATGATTCGATCCACCTTCCTAAATCTCGAGTCGTCGCAACCACTGATTGCGCGTAACGAACAATTGGTTCAGCATCGCTGCGCAAAATTTGTCGCCGCCCACTGCGTTCAAAAAGTGAGGTGCCAAGTCGTCGTTCTAATTCAGCCAATCCCTGAGAGAGCGCCGAAGTCGTAACGCCCACAGCGGCGGCCGCTTCGGCAAACGTTTCATGGTCGGCTACCGCCGCAAGATACGAAAGTTGGGCCACCGTGAGATTGAGCAAGGGGGGTTCAACGGTACGAGTGTGGCGTGGGTCCGGCATCCCACCACCTTACTGTTAAGTATCTCTTTAGTGATCTCGATGAATATCAAGGATGTCGTATCTTTGAAGTATGACTCAGCCCCAAAAAATTGCTCCTGCCACCGGACGCCTTGGCGTTCTCACCCCTGGAATGGGTGCCGTTGCCTCCACCTTTATTGCCGGCGTTCTGGCCGCCCGGGCCGGATTGGCCACACCCGTTGGTTCATTAAGCCAACTTGCTCATATCCGTCTCGGAAAACGTGAAGAAAACCGCAACCCTCGAATTCGCGAGTTCGTGCCGTTGGCCGATCTTGGTGATCTCGTCTTCGGTGGTTGGGATCCGATTAGCCCCAACGCATTAGAAGCCGCCCGCACCGCAGGTGTTTTGGAAGATCGTGATTTAGGTCCGATCTCTGCGCAACTCGAAGGCGTCGTTGCCATGGATGCCGTCTTTGATCAACGTTGGGTGAAGCGTCTTGACGGTGCGCGCGTAAAAAACATCACCGACAAAATGGCGCAAGCCGAAGCGTTGATGGCTGATATCGAACGGTTCCGCGCCGAAAACAATTGCGATCGTTTAGTCATGGTGTGGTGTGGTTCAACAGAGGCCTATCAAGAAGCAAGTGCTGTGCACGCCACCATTGCTGCCTTTGAAGAAGGCCTTCGCAACAACGACGAAAACATTTCGCCGAGCCAAATTTACGCCTACGCCGCATTAATGAGCGGTGTTCCTTATGCCAACGGCGCACCAAACTTGTCCGTCGATCTTCCTTGCATGATTGAACTTTCACATCGTGAAGGCGTTCCGATTGCCGGCAAAGATTTCAAAACAGGCCAAACGTGGATGAAAACGCTTTTAGCTCCTGGTTTAAAGGCGCGTATGTTGGGTCTGCGCGGTTGGTACTCCACCAACATTTTGGGTAACCGCGACGGTGAAGTTCTTGACGATCCGGACAACTTCAAAACAAAGGAAGTTTCCAAACTTGGTGTCATTGACTCGGTTCTACAACCAGAGGTGTATCCCGAGCTTTATGGTGATGTTGATCACGTTGTTCGTATCAACTACTACCCGCCACGTGGTGACAACAAAGAAGGCTGGGACAACATCGACATCTTCGGGTGGATGGGTTACCCCATGCAGATCAAAGTCAACTTCCTTTGCCGCGATTCAATTTTGGCTGCGCCGATCGTTTTAGATCTGGCCCTGTTTATGGATCTCGCAGCCCGAGCCGGTCAATCAGGTGTGCAGGAATGGTTGTCGTTCTATTTCAAAGCACCGCAAGCAGCCGGTGCCATCGATGCTGAACACGATTTATTTATCCAACAAACCAAACTCAAAAACACCTTGCGGGAATGGATGGGCGAGCAACCGGTCACTCATTCTGAAGCCGGCTAGAGCAATTTCGACTAGTTCCCGCTAGGGTGGCCGTCGTTGTAAAAACGGCCGGTCGGCCCCGAACACTGCATGGAGAAACAATGCCAGTCCCCACCCCCGCCGAACTTGGACCCCTCGCCGGCCTCGCCGGCACCTGGGAGGGCGACCAGGGTCTCGATATCTCCTATCACCACGCTGAGGGTGAAATTGGTGAAACCAAGTACCGCGAAAAGGTCGAATTCAAGCCTTTCGGTCCGGTAGATAACGGAACTCAATCGCTCTTCGGCCTCGATTACCGCATGGCCGCCTACAAAGAAGGCGAAGACGAGCCATTCCACACCGAAGTTGGTTACTGGTTATGGGACGCAGACAACAAGCAGGTCATGCGTTGCTTCATGGTTCCCCGTGGTCAAGTTGTTATCGCCGGTGGCAGCGCCAACGCCGATTCCAAGACCTTAGAGATGAGCGCCAAGAACGGTTCAAACACCTACGGCATCCTTTCGAACCAATACCTCGAAGCCAACTCAAAGACTCCTGAATACTCCTGCACCATCACTGTTGGTGATGGCGAGTGGTCGTACACCGAAACCACCGTGTACGAAGTGAAGTCAAAGGGCTTGATCGTGCAACACACCGATCGCAACACCCTTAAGAAGGTCGGCTAGTCCGAACTGCACAAGAAGTGAAAAGGCCCCGGTTTCGACCGGGGCCTTTTTTATTGCACTGTTGTTGTCGTTAGTTTCGAACGGGATCGAGAACCACTAACGGGATCTGGCGTTCTGTTTTTTTCTGATAGCCGCCGTAATGAGGTTTATGCGCCAGTATCTGTTGCCAAATTTCTTCCCGCTCAGTTCCTTCGGCAACGCGCGCTTTCATTGGCATTGGACCTTTGCCCTTATAAACAACTTCAACATTGGGATCAGCCTCCAAGTTGAGATACCACGCCGGATGAACTGGGTCGCCGCCGCGTGATGCCACCACCACAATCGAATCGCCAAGTTGCACAGGTGACGTCAGCATCGACTCGCGCATTACGCCCGATTTACGTCCCTTGGTGCGCAACTTAAGAACCGGCATACCACCAGCGCGCCAACCCACCTTGCCGAAAGTCACCGTCAAAAGCGACTTATGAAATGTGTTCATTGCTTTCATAGCGAAATCACTAGGCATGAAAAGACCTTAGCGATTTGTTTCTGTTTACGCTGATTTCGCCACCGCAATTGCCGATGCCACACATGTCCATGACGCGATCACAACTAAAAGAGCGACGAACCAACGTTGTAAACGAACCGGATCGGTCGACGAACCGATTTTTGTTCCCGTAGCCATTCCCAATAGACCCGCAATCATGAATGGAATGATCACACTCCAATCGAGGGTGCCATTTCCGACGCGCGCCAAAAAGGCCACCGCGGAATTGATCGTAATAACGACTAACGATGTTCCGACTGCTTCCGGCATCGCAAACCCAAGTACGAGCACTAATGCCGGAACGATGATGAATCCGCCGCCCACTCCAAAAAAGCCGGTCATTGCGCCAACAAATGAACCGACGATTAAAACCTTAACTACTAACTCAACAGATACGTGAAAACGTTTTTGTTCAGTTTCATTCTCCGTTGCCGAAGAATCTGGGGACTTTTTCGTGCGCCTCCACATGGAATAGGCAGCGATAAACATCACAATCGAAAACGCCAAAAGTAAAACATCAGCGTCAATTTGTTCGTGCCCTTTCGAACCAAGCAGGGATCCGCCGACTCCAGCGATACCGAATACGACGCCCGGTAGAAGGCGCACCCGTCCCAGTCTCCACTGAGCGAACGCGCCGATGGCCGACGTAACACCAACTAACAACAATGAAGTTGTTGCTGCTTCTTTCGTTGTTTGACCCGCGCCGTAGACCAAAGCCGGCACGGCCAGAATTGATCCACCGCCGCCCAACGCGCCAAGCGAAACTCCGATGAGAAATCCCAGAGGGGATGCCAATAAGGCTCGGATGTTCACAAGATCAAATCACTTGTGGTGAGCCGGAAAGTGCTCGCATCGGTAACGAGAGGGAGTTCCACTTTTTCATTCCGCCGGTGAGGTTGATCGCATTGAAGTGTTTTGCTTCGAGCCAAGCCGTGACTTTGGCGGAGCGATTTCCACTGCGACAAATCACAACAATTCGCTTATCGGTTGGAAGTTCTTCATAACGATCGGGAAGTTCACTCATCGGAATATGAGTAGCGGTCGGGCTATGTCCCGCGTCCCATTCATCCTGTTCCCGAACATCAAGAAGGAAATCCGTCTCTTCAACATCCGCCGGCTCAATAGCGGGAACGATTAACGGCAACGTGGAATCAGCCCATGCTCCGTAGCCACCAATCAAGTCTGAAACATCGGTGAACCCTTTAGAACGCAAGAGCGATGAAGCAATGGCTGAGCGATAGCCACCGGCGCAATACACAACCACTGGATTTTGGCGATCGAGTTGATCAAGCGAACGCAACAGAGCCGGCAAGGAAATATTGATTGCTCCTGGCAACATTCCCATTGCAACCTCACCCGGATTACGAATATCAACCAAGGAAAGTTTGGGCACCGTCGCAATGCGGTCCATTAATTGCGCCACCGATAAGCGAGAAAGTTGCTCGACATGGTCTGGGTTTTGCACAAAGGCAGCAATTGGATCGTCGAGAACGCCGAGCACATTGTCGAAACCAATTCGCGCTAGTCGCATAACGGCTTCCGCTTCGGTACCGGCATCAGCAACAACGATGATTGGGGTGCCTGGTTCCATAACTTCGCCGGTGTATTCAGCAAATCGTCCCGACAAACCAACGTTGATTGAGCCACGCAAATGTCCCAAAGCGAACATTGAATGATCACGGCTGTCGATGACAACGGCGCCTTTTTCTTGTTGGGCTAAAACTTCGGCAAACGTTAAACGACGAATTTCTGCATCTTGTTGAAAGAGTTCACGCTGCTGACGGTTCTTCGTAGCCGCAAAAAGAAAATAAAGCGGAGCCACTGATTGACCTTGTGTAACAGCGTCAACAAAGTCTTCAACGACCATGGGTTGTAACGCGTAATTCGTTTGGCGCTGTTCTCCCATCGTCGACATCGTGTCCGTTGAGAGATTTTTTCCGCAGGCTGATCCGGCTCCGTGGGCGGGAAAAACCCTTGTTTCATCGGGTAAAGAAAGAAGTTTTGTGTGCACGGAATGGTAAAGCTGCTTGGCGAGATCATCCGCCGAAAAGCCAACGGCGGAAAGTAAATCAGGACGGCCAACATCACCTAAGAACAACGTGTCACCAGTCAATACTCCGTACGGTGCACTTTCGGCGCTTTTTCCATTTTCCCAAACCAAAATCGAAATTGACTCTGGCGTATGTCCCGGTGTTTCCCAAAACTCAAGTTCGACATCTCCAAGCGAAAGTCGATCGCCGTCCTTCACAACTTCAATCGGAAAATCAACGCGACCGTCCGCTTGCGCTCCGTAAACGATCGCTGCGCCAGTCGCAGCCGCCAGTTCTAAATGTCCGCTTAAGAAGTCAGCATGAAAATGTGTTTCGATCACCTTTTCAATACGCAAGCCATTTTCTTTCGCATCGTTGAGGTATTGCTCAACATCGCGTTGGGGATCAACAACTACGGCGCGTCCGGATTGCGTATCTCCTACGAGGTAACTCGCGTGGGAAAGACAGTCCAAGTAGTACTGGGAGAAATACAGCGACATTTTTTGCTCCGATAAAGGTGGTCCTAGGGCCAAGGCTGGCAATTACTTGCTCCCCTGACTCCTCTTTATGATACCCTAGGGGGTATGTGTAAACAAGTGACATGCAAACAATGTGGGCTCGCAACCTGGAGTGGCTGCGGCGCTCATGTCGAACAAGTACTTGGCCATTTGCCAGCAGCAAAGCGTTGCCAGGGTCATAGCAAAGAAAAAGCAAGCGCCGCCGGCGAGGGAAAGCGTCGTTGGTTTCGTCGATAAGCCATGGATATTTCCAATGAAGTAAAAGACGATCTCCACAAACGCTTACGTCGAGTGGAAGGTCAAATTCGCGGCATTCAAGCAATGCTCGCCGAAGATCGCGAATGTCGCGACGTTGTTACGCAAATCGCCGCCGCCACAAAAGCGCTCGAACAGGTCGGCTTCAAAATGTTGGCCGCCGGTTTGACTTCATGCTTACAAGACCCCGATGCATCAGCAGCCAAGGGTTACTCCGTTAGCGACGTCGAAAAAATGTTTATGAAACTCGCCTAACGCGTTTCGTTCTAAGGTGAAAGCGATGGCTCTCACTCTTAGTCGGGCGCGTTCGTGGACACCCGAAAAAATTCAACAGCGGCGCTGGTGGACATTGTTGTCAATCTGTTTGGCCGTCACGATCACGTCGGTTGACAACACCATTATGAATGTGAGTTTGCCGTCAATCGTGCGCGAACTCGGTGCATCACAAGCACAATTGCAATGGCTTTTAGATTCCTACACCATCGTTTTTGCCTGTTTATTGCTCACTATGGGAGCTATTGGCGATAAGTGGGGACGTCACCGCACACTGGTTATCGGTCTGATTGTCTTTGGATTGGGCTCAGCCTTGGCAAGCGTGGCCACCACGGCCGACGAACTCATTCTCTTTCGTGGCCTTATGGGAATTGGTGGCGCTTTAATTTTTCCTTCAACGTTGGCCATCCTCACTATCACTTTTGGTCCCGAAGAACGTCCTAAAGCAATTGGAATTTGGTCAGCCGTTGCTGGCATCGGTGTAGCACTCGGACCATTAGCCGGTGGATTTTTGCTTAATCATTTTTGGTGGGGATCAATCTTCTTAGTCAACGTTCCACTTTGCATTATCGGTTTAGGGATGACGATTTTTTTGGTGCCGCCGTCAAAAAGCGAGGCGCATGGTCATCGTTTAGATCCTCTTGGCGCGGTGTTTTCAATTTTGGCGCTCGTACCAATTTTGTACGCCATTATCGAAATTCCAAGCGAAGGCTGGGGATCACGCAATGTGTGGATGTGGTTCAGCGTCGGTGTTCTTTTCTCTATCTTGTTCATTTTTTGGGAACGAAGAACCCCGCAACCAATGTTGGACCTTTCCTTCTTTCGCAATCCGCGCTTTAGTGCGGCCAGTGCCACGATCACGCTGAACTATTTTGTGATGTTCGGCTCGACGTTTTTAATTGTTCAATATTTTCAATTCATTCTTGGTTATTCGCCGATTAAGGCTGGCGTTTATACCGCTCCCGTTGCCGTTGGACTCATGCTTACCGGTCCACAAGTGCATAGGTTTGTGCGAAGGTTTGGCACCACCAAAGTGGTCGTAAGCGGTTTGCTCATCTGCTCGGGTGTACTTGTCACTTATGGAATTGAGGCAATCATCGCCAACGACATTTGGGGATTCGTTGTGCGTTTAATTTTCGGCGTCGGCCTTTCGCTTACTGCGACACCGGCAACGGAATCGATTATGAGTTCGTTACCACGCGATCGAGCCGGCGTTGGCTCAGCAGTTAACGACACCACTCGACAAATTGGTGGTGCCTTAGGTGTCGCCGTCATCGGATCAATCTTTGCGGCTCGCTATCACGCCACGATGGGCGATCTTTCCGGACTTTCCACCAGTGCCGTAGAAGCAGCGAAAAACTCCATTGGTCGAGCTATCAATGAAGCAGCAACTCTGCCGGCCCAACAAGCGCAGCAACTAATTGATGCTGCGAGTCAGGCTTATGTAAAAGGCATGCAACTTGGTATGTGGATCTGCGCGGGTCTTTTGGTTGCAACTGCAATTTTCGCGGCCAAGTTTTTACCGGCGCGTGCCGAGATGGAACACGATGTTGATCATGAAGTTGCTGCGGCCGAGTTACGTTCACTTGATGACGGAATCATTTAAGCCACATCGAAACCCAAACGTGATGGAACAAAACGAGTTGGAACTACACGTTGCGCGCCATATTGGCGAACTTGGTGTAGTGATCCAAAAAGGCAAGACGAACTAAACCAGTTGGGCCGTTACGGTGTTTGCTAACAATGAGTTCTGCACTGCCGCGATCGGGTGATTCTGGGTTATAGACCTCGTCGCGATAAATAAACATCACCACGTCTGCGTCCTGTTCGATTGAACCTGATTCGCGTAGATCGGCCAGCATTGGACGCTTGTCAGCGCGCATTTCTAACTGACGTGAAAGCTGTGAAAGGGCGATAACTGGGCACTCAAGTTCGCGAGCCAGGATTTTCAAACCACGAGAAATTTCAGAAACTTCAACCTGGCGATTTTCAGCACTGGAACGACCCGTCATAAGTTGCAAATAGTCGACAACGATGAGGCCTAAATCGCCAAGTCGACTTTTGAGTCGTCGGGCCTTAGCCCGGATTTCCATAATCGTGACGTTGGGATTGTCGTCAATCCAAATAGGTGCATCCGCCAACCGACCGGTGGCGTGGGCGATCTTGCCCCAATCAGATTCACTTAAACGGCCATTGCGTACATGACGTGAATCGACTCGGGCCTCGGCGCATAAAAGGCGCTGCGTAAGTTCGAGTTGACCCATTTCTAATGAGAACAACAACACCGGACGCTGCGCTTCGATGGCGGCATTACTGGCAATACCAAGGGCCAATGCGGTTTTACCCATTGATGGACGCGCACCAATGACATAAAGCGCGTTGGGCTGCAGACCCGTGAGGAGTTCGTCGAGATCGGAAAAACCAGTGGGAAGACCGTTCACTTGATCGTCTCGACTCATGATGTCTTCGAGATGATCAAGGTTGCGACTTAAGAGGTCGGATAGAGGTGCCAAAGTGTCGGTGCTGCGTCGTTGCGAAACTTCGAACATCAACGATTCGGCTTGATCAATTGTCTTGATGACATCATCGGGCATGCCATAAGACATTTCGGCAATTTCACCGGCAACATAAATAAGACGCCGCAACATGGCGTGTTCTTCAATAATGCGGGCGTAATACTCAGCATTTGAAACTGCCGGCGTAGCGGCTTGCAGTGTTACCAATGTGGCAGGGCCACCAACGACATCGAGTAAACCGGCGCGACGTAACTCATCGGCAACGGTGACAGGATCGACTGCTTCGCTTGATGATGAAAGTGAAGTAATCGCATCGAAAATATGAGCATGCGCTGGTTTATAAAATGACTCGGGAGTGAGTCGTTCGGTAGCAACTGAAACGGCTTCGCGCGACAACAACATGGCGCCGAGTAATGACTCTTCAGCTTGAAGATCGTGTGGTTGCACACGGCCGCCAGCGCGGGCCCGAGCCGGGCGCGAGGGGCGATCTGACGGTTCGTAGAAATCGTCGACGGGTGGTTCATCACGTAAAAACGACATGTCGTCCGGTCGATCTAGTGGTGGTAATTCTGATTCGTCAGACATGTCAGCTCGCATAAAAAGTGGAAAGTAGTAATAAGACTGTCTCCCGTTTTCGCTGTGAATCGCTAGTGGACGACATGGAAATATCGGGGCATAACTGGGCAAATATGTAGGCAAAACCTTGGGGAAAACCTACGGTCTTCTTGCGGATTTTCTGGGGATAACAAAATCGAACTGTGGACAATTGTGGACAACTTTGGACACCGGAAGTGAACGACCGGAATCGTGCGGAGGAAGAAATGCCAAGGGAGGCCTTCCGAAGGCTATTGACCCCCTATGACAGCCAGCGAAGTTTTCCACGCCCTTGTGGAGAACTTGATACCTCATGTGCCCACAAATACAGAAAGGGAGCCGGCGAACCGGCTCCCTTTTCAAAAAGTAGAAGGTCGATTAGGCGACTGCGGTGATTTCCACACTCACGTCAACAACAACCTCTGGATGCAAACGCAGGCTGACACTATGCGTGCCAACGCTCTTGATGGGCGTCGCAATGACGATGTCATGACGATCGATCGCGGTATCGGCTTGGCTGCTTAACGCCGAAGCGATTTCAACCGCGGAGACCGAACCGAACAATTCGCCATCATCTTTGGCTCGAGCAGCAATCGTCAGCGTCAAGGTGGACAAGCGTCCTGCCAATTCGCCCGCTTCTGCTCGGTGCTGTTCATCACGTTGTTGACGGGCCCGGCGCATAGAAGCAGCCTGCTCTTCTACTTTGCCTGAAGCCACAACGGCGAAACCTTTAGGCAGCAAATAGTTACGACCGTAACCATCAGCTACATCAACGATGTCGCCTTTCTTACCGACGCCAGAAACATCGGAACGGAGCAAGAGTTTCATGATTCCGCTACCTCCGACATTTCAACTTCAACGTCCATCTCTTCTACGTCGCCAAACTCGGCTTCGTAGATATCGACATTCACATCTTCATTCATCGTTTCAACTTCAGCGTTATCGCCACGACGCTCACCGCGATCACGACCACCACGTTGAGTTGTTACGCGGTTGGTATAGGGCAGTAACGCCATTTCACGCGCATTTTTGATTGCACGTGCGATTTCTTTTTGCTGTTGTGAATCGTTGCCACTTACGCGACGAGCGCGGATCTTGGCACGATCGGACATAAAACGACGAAGCAAATTGATGTCTTTGTAATCGACGTAATCAACTTTTTCTTGCGAAAGAAGACTGATCTTCTTTTTGGAACGTCGTGCATTGTCTTTGTTTTTGCCGCGTTTGGGCGCTGCCTTAGCCATTAGAACGGCTCCTCATCCATGTCGTAACCACTTGGTTCATTTGCGACGGAACGACCTCCGCCGCCGCCTTCAAAGCCTTCACGGCGCTCATTGCGCGAAACCTGCGCAGTGGCATAGCGAAGACTGGGTGCGACCTCATCGGCCACGATTTCAACTTTTGATCGCTTGTCACCGTCTTGGGTTTCCCAAGAACGTTGATCAAGACGACCGGTCACTAAGACACGCGTGCCTTTGGTGATGGATTCGGCCACGTTCTCGGCCATCTGCTGCCAACACGTGACGTCGAAGAAAGAAACTTGTTCTTCCCATTCATTGGTTTGACGATTTTGCCAGCGACGATTCACGGCTAAACCGAATGTCGCTACCGCTTGTCCGCTGGATGTGAATCGCAGTTCGGGATCGCGGGTGCAATTGCCCACCATTGTGACTGAGTTACCTGGTGCCATTTGGGACTACCTCCCTATCCGGCCGTTGGAGAAGCAGCACCGAGCAGTCCTCGACGTGCAGCTTCTTTTTCGGGCAGACGAATTGTCTTAAAGCGAACAACTTCGTCGGCGAGATGAAGAATGCGTTCTACTTCGTGCAGATCGCGACCTTCGGTCGAAATCTCTAACACCACGTAGATGCCTTCCCACTTCTTGTTGATTTCGTAAGCAAAACGCCGACGACCCCAACGATCTGTTTTGGCAATTGTTCCGCCACCGGCTTGCACGAGTTTGTTTACGGCTGCCAGTTGCGCATTGACTGCGTTTTCGTCGACGTCACCGTCGAAAATGATCATGAGTTCATACGCTCGCATGAGCGCATCACCTCCCTACGGATCCGGCCGGGACCGGAGCCCCGAACGCTCAGGGCAGGGCTTGATTGGAGGTCAAACCTTATAGGAACTCAACAAGAAGTACCCAATGCGATGTTGGCTCCGGGCACGATTCCCCATTTTTCCAAGCCCCCTTTAGGTGCTTCCAGCACTAGGCGAACGGGGGCAGGAGAAGTAGAGACCGGACAGGTATCGGTGCAGACAGGCATTTCAATAACGGAAAGGACTCGACCGTTTTCGTCAACCCAGGCCAATGAAATTGGAAAGCGTGTGTCTTTCATCCAGAAACCCACCGTTTCCGGCGTTGACCAAGAAAAGGCCATCAACGCATCGACGCCATCAACATTCATGTCCGCTTCGGAAATCAAACTCAATCCACGACTGCGTTGCGTTTCGGTGCTGGCTAACCACGCACATGGTTGTTTACGCGTGGCATTAGGTGTGGTTACTTCAATTGTTCGACGCGTAAAAACATCGCGCAGCGGCAAAACACTTTGCGAAGTTGATTGCGTCGTTGATTGCGTAGTTGCCTGTTTCGATTCATCTTGTGACGATGAACAACTTGTCGCGATTGCGACAACGATAAAGACAACTGCAACTAATCGTTTCACGCAGACGGAGAAACGTTTGGATAAAACGGAACCGATTCGGCATTGCGCTTCTTCACCGAATACGACTCGCGTGCATCAGGGAATGCGCCAGTACGAACATCATCGGCATATGCGCCCAGCGCTTTCACCGAATCAATTTTCACTGTGGCGTATTGACGAACAAATTTGGGTAACACGCGATCTTGCACACCAAGGACATCGTGGAAGACCAAAACTTGTCCATCGCATTGCGGGCCGGCACCAATACCGATGGTTGGAATGTTCACCGCTTGAGTGATCTCGGCGGCAACTTCCGCCGGAACACCTTCAATAACAAGGGAAAAACATCCGGCATCAGAAAGCGCAATGGCATCTTCAATGAGTTGCTGTGCCGCTTCTTGTTTACGACCTTGAACTTTGAATCCGCCCATAGCGTTGACCGATTGCGGTGTAAGGCCGATATGTCCCATAACAGGAATTTCCGCATCCACTAATGCGGTAATCATCGGTACTCGTTTCGTTCCGCCTTCGAGTTTCACTGCTTGAGCCCCAGCGCGAATGAGGCGGGCGGCGTTTCGCACCGTTTCTTCAACCGAAACGTGATAACTGAGCCACGGTAAATCCGAGACCACAAGTGACGAAGGTTTGGCGCGTGCAACCGCCGCGGTGTGATGAGCCATGTCATCAACGGTTACTTGCAGCGTGTCTTCATAACCAAGGACAACCATGCCAACGGAATCGCCCACCAAAATGATGTCGATACCTGCTTCATGAGCGATTTGCGCGCTCGGTGCGTCATAGGCCGTGACCATCACCAACGGCACATCGCCGCGACTGACTTTTCGACCCGCAACTGCCGGAACAGTGACTCGAGTGGTCATGAGAATCTCCTTGCCCGTCCAGTGCTCCTCAGCTACCGGCGGTCAATAAAACGCTACACCCATCAACGGGTAGTGCAAAGAATCGCAGACCAACTGTCCGTCTAAATCAGCGCTTTTCTGATTTTTGGCGGTAATCAGGCGGAGCGGGCTGGATTGAGGACAAAGGTGCGGGCGAGATGATTCCAACGACAACTCGGGCACACCTCCACCACATAACAGGAATATTCGCCATCGCGAGCACGAGAAAATTTCATCAGTTCTTTTTTCTCGCTGATACAACGACCAAAGGCCGGCAGGTTGGGGCCGAAGACATACGAAACCAACACCAAATTGTCGTCTTCGCAAACAGGACAAAATTCTTTTGTTACCTGGCCAACATTTTTTGCCGCACGAACGAGTTCAGGGTGCGCATCACAGATTTCATGCTGCGCGAGTCGACCTTTACGAAACTCCGAAAGCAAATGTTGACGCGCCAAGCGGTAATCGATTTCCCCTCCAATAGGGGCTCGTTGGAAGGGCGGACGCTGCGGCGACATGCGCCCAAGTTAGTGCGCTGACCCGTGAGAATGCCGACCGGTCCCCCGATCTCTGCGCGATTCGCGAGAAACTTTCAACGTGACCAGATCGCTCTCCCCCGCCAACTTTCCCGGTATGTCAGAACTTCGGTCTGACACCATTACTTGGGGACCAGATATTCCTACCGAAGAAAACTTGCGCTTGCTGGGAACGCCCAAAGGCAAACGAATTTTGCAACTCGGAGTGGGACAAGGTCATCACAGTGTTGCTTTAGCCCGCGCCGGTGCGCATGTGATTGGTATCGATCCGCATTTGGGCTCATTAGACGCCGCACGTACTCGCGCCGAAGAAAATGAAGTGCGAATTGAATTACACCAAAGTGATTACGCCGAAATTCCCTTCGTGCGCGCCGATTCAATTGACTGCGCTTTTTCAGTTTTTGCACTGCACAAAATCGATGATGTTGATCGCGTTCTGCGCCAAGTAAGTCGCGTCGTGAAATCAGGCGGAACTTTTGTTGTTTCTGTTCCTCATCCTGCGTGGGCCATTACCGAACATCATGCATTTGGTCCGCCTCGAATTTTGCGTTCCTATGGCGATGGTCAGCGTCATTCAATTGACGATGTCGAGATGTATCCGCGTTCGGTTGCCGATATGGCCGCGAGTTTTACCAAAGCGAACTTCCGCGTTGACCAAATTCTTGAACCAATGGCGCGACCAACAGAACCGTCCGAGTATTGGTCGGAAGTAATGACGATGGTCCCCGCCACTCTTATTTTGCGAGGCAAAAAAGAAGGCAGTTAGTTGGCTTTTGCCTGGCGCTCGGCCCACCAAGAGTCGAGTCGCAATTTGGCCTGATCCTTGCCTAAGGGACCTTCTTCTAGGCGTAATTCCAGAAGGAAATCAAGGGCATCGCCTACGTCACGGCCAGGTGAAAGTCGGAGGTATTCCATTACTTCGTTGCCATCCAGATCGGGGCGGATGGCCGCTAATTCTTCGCTCTGACGTAAGCGATCAATGCGCGCTTCGAGTTCATCCATGCGTTCTGCAAGTTGACGCGCTTTGCGCTCATTGCGCGTTGTGCAATCGCAACGAGTCAATTCAATGAGTTCATCAAGTAAATCGCCGGCATCGCGTACGAAACGACGAACAGCCGAATCGGTCCAACCCATCTTGTAGGTGTGAAAACGCAAATGCAGAAATACCAAACGACTTACCGCTTCTACATCATCACTGGAATACTTAAGTGCGCGCATTCGCTCACGCGTCATTCGCGCACCAACAACTTCATGATGATGAAATGAAACACCACCATCGGTGATAGCGCGAGTGCGCGGTTTTCCAACATCGTGATAAAGAGCGGCCAGTCGCACTAAACGATTAGGTGACGTTTTCGCCACCACTGCAATGGTGTGGGTAAGAACATCTTTATGACGATGGATTGGATCTTGTTCCAATCGCATACGCGAAAACTCAGGCAAAAACTGATCAATTAAACCGGTATCAACCAAAAACCAAAGGCCGTCAGTCGGATCATCAACCACCATGAGTTTGTCGAACTCGTCGCGAATTCGTTCAGCCGAAACAATTTCAAGACGCTCGGCCATTTCCTGACAGGCGGCGCGTAGTTCTGGATCCGGTTCGAGTTGATAACCCGAAAGAAAGCGCGCCGCCCGCAACATACGGAGCGGATCATCAGAAAACGATTCTTGGGGCGACAGTGGAGTGCGTAATCGTTTCGCCACTAAATCAGCGGCGCCACCAAATGGATCGATGAGTTCTGGTTCTGGCAATGAAAGTGCCATTGCGTTGACGGTGAAGTCACGCCGAGCCAAATCCGCTTCTACGGCATCAGCAAAGACCACATCTGGTTTACGCGAATTGGGATCGTATGATTCGGCGCGATGGGTGGTGATTTCGAAAGTCCAGCCATCCTTCTGGCAGCCAATCGTGCCGAAACGTTCACCCTGCGTCCAAAGAGAATCCGCCCATCCGGAAAGGATTTCTCGGGTCTGTTCGGGTCGGGCATCGGTGGTGAAATCAAGGTCATAGAGGTCAGAATGCGGCCTGCCCAAAAGGAGATCACGCACCACCCCGCCCACTAAATACAGGCGAAAACCCGCTTGGCGGAAACGCTCCGCCAAGGGCTGGGTTTGGTTAAGTACCGGTTGCCACCGCTCAGGAATCACGCTCTGAGGCTAGTAGTGGGACACGCTCGAGTTGGTCGTCGTAGGCTCGCGCTCACATGCGTCGAGCCGAAACCCTGATTGCATCCGATGCACGAGTGCGAATTGTCCCTTGGCGGGGCAATCATTCCGTCGCGCTTTTGAGTCCGACGCCCGGTCAGCAACTGCGTCCAGACACCGTTCAAGAAGCGGTGACGCAAGCAAAGAATCGTGGCTACCAACAAATATTCACATCGGCATTAGCGATCGAAGAACAATTGGCCTTCGAAAAGTGCGGTTTCAAAAAGGTTGAAGAACTGCATTTGTTGCATCACGATCTCGTTGGCATTCCATCATCCTCAGCCCATGGCATGAAACTGCGGCGAGGACGCACCGCCGATATCGATGCGGTTTTGCAATTAGACGGACGAGCATTTGATGGATTCTGGCGCTTCGATCGCGCCGCTCTTTTCGATGCTCGCGATGCCACTCCTCGTTCTCGTTTTCGCGTTGCTGTTGTTGACGGAAAAGTTGTCGGCTATCACATCACTGGTGCCGCCGGTCCGATGGGTTACTTGCAACGCTTAGCGGTCGACCCCGATTTTCACGGACGCGGTATTGGTACTGCGTTAGTTGGTGATGCACTCTCGTGGTGCATTCGACGTCACTGTGAACGAGTGATGGTCAATACGCAGATTTCTAATGAACGCGCCTATGCCCTCTACCTCCATCTCGGATTTGAAAAAGAACCCGTTGGACTGGCGGTTTTAGCCCTTTCGTTACTCGACGAAGGCCGATGAGAAAGACGCGAGACGCTCACGCAATTGTGAAAAGCACACCGATGAAATGGTTGCTTTTCATTGTCGTTTTCCTCGGTCTATTCGCTGGTTCGTTTCTAAGCATCGTTCTTCCGTATTCCATTGCGAGCCAAGCACAACAAGCCGATTCGGCACCATTCATTACTGTGCAAAAAGTGACACCGTTTGTTGCGCCCGGTGGCACATGGAGTGTGGAGTTACGCACCGGTGGAGTGCCCGCTAACGCGCAAGTTTCGACAAGTATTCACGGTCGCGTTGTTGGTCGCGCCAACTTGGAACGAACCATCGCCGGTGAACAATTAGGTGGTGTCGTAACGACATTGCCAAGTTATGAACTCTCACAGCGCGCACAGGACAACTTGTTGACGATTGCTGTGCCCATCGCTGGAACTACTCCACTTCCAAATGCGATTTCATTAACGGAAGTTGGTATTTACCCGGTTGAAATTTTGTTCTCGTCAAATAATCGAGAAGTTGCACGCGTTGTTGTTCACCTCATTCGCTTACCCGAGGCCACAACAACAACGACACCGCTCAATGTTTCACTGGTTGCCGATATCGAAGAACAGCTAGAAATCGAGAAAAACACTGCCGTTTTGACGGCCGAACAAAAAGAACATGCTGAACAACTTTTGGCGTTGCTTGCCAACGAAGGAGCATCGGTTCCTCTTTCGTTGTCGCTATCGCCATTTACGCTTTCGCAATTACAACTCTCAGAAAACACAATTGCACAACTGCGTAACCGAGACATTCTTCGTATGCCTTACTCCTCCATTGAGTCGGGAAATTTAGTTGCTAGTGGTCTCAGCGAGATTTTGCAGGACTCATTTCAGCAAGGCGCTATCACTTTGCGCTCGCTCACCGGAAAAACACCCGTTGAACCAATTGGCTTCGTAAGCGATTACACCACACCGGAATCATTGCAAGTACTTACACAATTGGGAATGAAAAAGTTCGTCGTGGAATCAAATGCGTTGGGTGTTGTGAATGACAATGCTGCACTCACATCTCCATTCCGAATCGAAACATCCGATCAACAGAGTTACCCAGCGATAGCCAGCGATATTGGCTCGGCACTGCAATTGCTTTTCGGAAATGATCCGGTATTGCGGGCACAAAATGGATTGGCCATGCTCACCATGCTTGCGGTGAACACCGATGGCGTTAGCCGCAATGTTGCACTGAAAATCCCAAGCGGTATTGATACTGAGACATTGCGCGTCTTTTTGGCTGGACTCAGCGCCGCTAATGGAAACGGAAGTGGCGCCATTGGCGCACCGTTGCTTGCAGCATCAGCGCTTAATGATCAGTCATTTACCGCTACGGAAACGTCGCGTGTTCGAAAGTGGACGTCGTTACCGATTGTCCCCCTCACCGACTACGCCGATGCCTGGAACCAAACCCAAAAAGACATTGCCGGTCTTGCCTCAATGTTTGCTGGCGAAGTCACTGGTGTTGAAAGTCTTCTTCGTCAAGCACTCACTTCGGCAACTGTCGGACTTTCCAATTCCGATCGTCTGCGATTGCTCAATGGTGTTGACCAAAATGTTTCACAACAAGCCAGTCAAGTTTCATTACCAAGATCACAACGAATTCGCTTGGCTTCGTCGAACGGAAAAATTCCCATCGTCTTGACGAATGCCTCTGCGTCGGAAGCAAAGGTTCGCTTACAACTGAACTCACCTAAATTGGAGTTCCCACAAGGTGAAACGGTAGATGCGGTGTTACCGCCATCGGCAACGACGACTGTGGAAGTTGAAGTGAGTTTGCGTGCGTCGGGCGCATTTCCGCTTGATGTAACGCTTTCCTCCCCCGATGGACGCCTGACCGTTGCAACATCGAGAATTGAAGTGCGAAGCACGTCGATTTCCGGCTACGGATTGGCACTTTCGGTAGGAGCAGGGATTTTCTTGGCCATTTGGTGGATCCGCCATTGGCGTTCATCTCGAAGAGAAAAAACAACCGCCTAACTTTCCCGCCAGTAACAAACTCGAACAGTTTCGACAACTACGCTTCACCAAGACCTACACACGGGGGCCCCTATGTCCGGCGTACATATCGTCACCGATTCATCATGCGACCTAACCGACGAACAGGTTTCCAGTTATGGAATTGGCGTCGTTCCTTTAAGTATTCGCTTTGGCGAAGAAGAGTTCATCGATCGTGAGCAATTAAGCGTCGATCAGTTCTATTCGAAGATGGCCGATACCGGGTTGTTGCCGGAAACAGCCGCTCCATCACCTGGACGATTTGAACAAGAGTTCCGTAAAGCCAAAGACGCCGGTGCAACTGCAGTGGTCTGTATCAATTTGTCGGGTGAATTGTCGGCCACTGTGCAATCCGCTCGCAATGCCGCCAAAGCTATTGAGGGTGAACTCGATGTACGCGTGATCGACAGTCGTTCTTTAACCGGCGGACTCGGCACCATGGTGTTACGCGCCGCTCAAGATGCGAGCAATGGTGCAAGCGCCGATGAAATCGTTGCCACTGTTGAAGGAATGATTGATCGGACCGAAATTTTCGGTGCACTCGACACATTAGAAAACCTGAAAAAGGGCGGGCGTATTGGTAAAGCCAAAGCCTTAATGGGATCGATGTTGTCGGTGAAACCATTAATTCATATTGGCGATGGCGCCGTCGAAGAGGCAGGTCGTCAGCGCACACGTAAGCGTTCACTCGAATGGTTGCGCGATCAACTATTTAAAGAACCCAATGTTGAATCGTTAGCGATCTTGCACGGCAACGCACCCGATATCGAAGAATTCCTCACGATGATTGAAGAGCGTTACCCGCGCGAACAAATTCGTTTAGGAAAAATTGGCGCGGTTATCGGAACCCACGGTGGTCCGCGGGTTATTGGAATGTGCTACTTGCGCAACTAATTACATGAGTTCGACCGAAACGGGGCAATTGCTTGCCGGGCGTTACCGACTCACGCAGTTGCTGGCAATCGGAGGTATGGCTGAAGTTTGGCAAGCCCAAGATGAACTTTTGGATCGCCAAGTAGCCATAAAAATTCTGCTTGAACAGTTCGCCGCTGATCCCCAGTTACGCGCTCGCTTTCAGAACGAAGCGATCGCTGCGGCTCGACTCATTCATCCTTCGATTGTTTCGATCTATGACTCCATTGAAGTTGGTGGACGCGATGCCATCGTTATGGAGTTAGTAAAAGGTCGAACATTACGAAACTTTTTGGATGAACGCGGTCGACTTGATCCAATCGAAGTTGTTCATATTGGATCGGAAGTTTGTACGGCGTTAATGGTTGCGCATCGCGCCGGCGTCATTCACCGCGATGTAAAACCCGCAAATATTTTGCTTTCCGATGATGGGCGCGTCTTAGTTACTGATTTTGGAATTGCCAAAGTATTAGATGAACCCGACATCACGCGCACGGCGCAACTTGTAGGAACGATGAAATACCTCGCACCGGAACAAGTTGAAGGAGGGCCGGTCGATGGACGCACCGATATTTATGCGCTCGGTGCTGTGTTATTTGAAGCGCTTTGTGGCGAGCCTCCATTTCGCGCTGAAAGTCCTGCCGCCGTTGCCCTAGCGCGATTACATCGCGATGCTCCTCGACCCGCACAAATCGTCGCCGGGATTCCAGCCGACTTAGAGCAAACGATTCTGCGCGCGTTACGCCGTGAACCTTCACAACGTTTTCCCACCATTGCTGATATGCGCGCCGCGCTCGGCGCTACTCGTTTTGAAATCGAAGCCGATGCCACGATGGCCTTGCCGACTTCAACTAACGAAGAGCCTCAAGTAGTTGTTAAGAGTTCACGTTCGCGCCCCGCCGTCGTGATCACGCTCATCATCGTGGCCATCTTGATTGTCATCGCCACATTGGTAGGCACTGCCGGTCGCGATTTCTTTTCCGAAACCAGTGCCGTTGAGGAAGTCTCAACTCCGCAAATTGTGGCGCTTTCATCGGCAATCGGATTTGATCCCGCCGATCGCACAAACCAAGGGGAAAACAACAATCAAGCGCCCTTCGCCATTGATTCAGATCAACTCACCGTTTGGAATTCCGAGACCTATCCCAGCCGGCTGTTCTCTGGGAACCGAAAAGGTGTTGGTCTGGTTGTCACCCTGGCGGAACCAACACGATTGACATCACTGGAAATCGCAACCGCCATGCAGAACTGGGCCGTGGAAGTTTTCGTGGGAAACGGAATAGCTCCGACGGTCGAACAATGGGGTGAACCTGCGTTTCGCGGTTCAGGACTCAACGGAACGTCAACCCTCGATCTCAACGGCGAAACTGGCGATTACGTCTTGATTTGGTTCACCGATTTAGGAACACGCACACCGGCGCGGGCGACAATCACTGATCTCACTTTCATTGGCGAATCGCTCCGGTAGGCTCGTTTTATGGAAACGAATTCCACTGGCGAACAACCGAAGAAAAACGGTGCCGCGGCGAACGCCGGTGGAGCATTTCGTCTCGCTCAGGGTGATTGGCCGGCACAAGCAGCCGATGCAATTGTCGAAACAGTTGACAAAGTTCGCGATCGCACAACGACTCCGATTTTAAAACTGGCGAGGGCCATTGTCTTTGGTGTTTTCATCGCCACCATGGTGATTTTGATGGCCGTCATCATCGTCGTTGGCGGCATTCATTTTCTCGACGAAGTACTTCCTTTCGGTGTTTGGCTGCCGTATTTGGTTCTGGGCACCGTCTTTTGTGTTCTTGGATTTTGGATATTTTCCAAACGCCACGGCCAATAACTCAAGGCAATAACAATTGGAGAGCAACATGTCAGACGTTCGTGACGTCATCATCATTGGTTCCGGTCCTGCTGGTTTAACGGCCGCGATTTACACCGCCCGCGCCAGTTTGAAACCACTTTTGATTGAAGGCGAACCGTCATCAACCAGTGATCAACCTGGTGGTCAATTGATGCTCACCACTGAAGTTGAAAATTTTCCGGGTTGGCCTGACGGCATTATGGGTCCTGAATTAATGATGCGTTTTCGCGAACAAGCGTTGCGATTTGGCACCGAAATTCGCACGGAAAAGGTGTCACGCGTTGATTTTTCGCAACGTCCATTCAAAGTTTGGGTCGGCGATCCGAATGCCGAACCAACATTTACAGCGAATACCGTCATTGTTTCCACTGGCGCTCGCTCATTGATGTTGGGCTTAGAAGAAGAAACGCGTTTGTTAGGTCACGGACTTTCAACCTGTGCAACGTGTGACGGGTTTTTCTTCCGTGATCACGATATTGCCGTTGTCGGCGGCGGCGATTCAGCGTTAGAAGAAGCGCTCTTTCTTACGAAGTTCGCCAAGACCGTCACGATTGTTCATCGCCGTGATGAATTGCGTGCCTCGAAGATCATGCAACAACGCGCATTCGATAACCCGAAGATCAACTTCGCTTGGAACAGCACGGTCTCGGCCATTCATGGAGAGAACACTGTCGAAAGCGTGACGCTTACCGACACTGTTACTGGTGAAACACGTCCGTTAGCTGTCACTGGTGTGTTCGTGGCCATTGGGCATCGCCCCAATACCGACCTGTTCCTTGGCCAACTCGATACCGACGAAAACGGCTATCTCGTCACTCATCGTGGATCGCATACCAATATCGATGGTGTTTTTGCTTGCGGCGATGTCCAAGACCATGTTTATCGTCAGGCCATCACTGCTGCGGGTAGTGGCTGTATGGCTGCGATCGATTGCGAGCGCTATCTCGAGTCGCTGCACGCGAGTGGAGTTGCGTAAATCCGGCGGTAGCGTGATCTCTGCGAAATTTTGCTGGCAATTCACCAGCAAACCGAACTCCGTTCGGTAACCTAGGGTCAGAGGTTCACCCTCTCCTTTCGTTGTTGTCTGCTTTTCTCCTTTTCTCCTTTCATCTTTTCCAGATTCACCCCTAATCAGTTCAAACCCTTAGTAAACGAGGAATCATGTCCGAACATGTTGCAACGCTTACCGACTCAACCTTTGATGAGCAGATTGGCTCGTCATCGGTTCCCGTCGTCGTCGATTTCTGGGCCGAATGGTGCGGGCCCTGCAAAATGGTGGCACCCATCCTCGATGAGATCGCCAAAGAGCAAGCAGGCAAGTTGTCTGTCGCCAAATTGAATATCGATGAAAACCAGGATGTCACCCGTCGTTTCGGTGTGATGAGTATCCCCACCATGATCGTCTTCAAAGACGGTCAAGAAGTGGCCCGTGTTGTTGGAGCCAAGGGCAAAGCCCAATTGCTTGACGACTTCAAACCCTTTATCGGCTAAGTCATTTTCGACTGCGCCTCTCTTTAGTGCAAAAAACCCCCGGCCTTATGGCTGGGGGTTTTTTTAATCTGTGGAAATCTCCCCGTGTTTTTTCACAGGGTTATGCACAGGCTGTGCAGAACCCTAGAGGGCCACTAGAGGTTAATGAAAACCCTACTCTGCAGCGCTTTTTCCATCGACCATGACACGGTAAATACGTTCCAAATCTTCGAGCCGCGCGAACTCAATGACGATGCGACCCTT
>JBEGMF010000080.1:0-17114 GCA_041183205.1 Actinomycetota bacterium
CCTAACAACAACGCCGCGTGATGTGAAACCGGATTTTTCTGCAATTCCTCTTTCGTGCCGATTTGCGCAATGGAGTGATTTTCAAAAATCGCAATTCGGTGCGCTAAAGCAAAAGCATCGGTGCGATCGTGCGTGACCATCACAATGCTCAATGATTGCTCCTGCAACTCCTTTGCCAATTCATCGATTAATCGATCCCGCAAAACTCGATCAAGAGAACCCATGGGTTCATCAAGTAACAGAACGCGCGGCTGGCGGGCCAACGAACGAGCTAAGGCCACACGTTGTTGCTCGCCTCCGGAAAGTTCAGTCACTTTGCGATCGGCCAACGATGTGATGGCGAAACGTTCGAGCAGTGCATCTGCTCGTTGCCGCCGCTCTTTTGCCGGAATTTTCATCATCTTTAAACCGAACTCAACGTTTTGGCGAACATTTAGATGTGGAAACAGCGCATAGTTCTGCAACATCATTCCCACCGGCCGCAAATGAGTCGCCATCAAGGTGATATCAACGTCATCGACAAAGACACTCCCCGAGTCAGGCACCACTAATCCAGCGATTGCCCGCAAAAGCGTTGTCTTGCCTTCGCCCGAAGAACCGAGAATCGCCACAATTTCGCCACTGGCGACACTCAATGAAACATCGTCGACGATTGCATGTTCATTGATGGATACCGAAAGATGCTCAACTCGCAATGTCATAAGAAACTCGAATCGGACGACTTTGCGTTTCGAGCGATAACTGCAACGGCAACGGCAAGGAACACCATGAGAATGACTGAAAGTGCCATCGCTTGCCCAAATGTCGATTCACCCGGTCGCCCGAGTGTGCGGTAGATGGCAATCGGCAACGTCGGCCGATCGGGACGAGCCAAAAACGCAGTTGCGCCAAATTCACCGAGCGAAACAGCGAACGCGAATGCGGCGGCCACAGTGAGAGGTTGACGTAACAACGGTAAATCAACATGACGAAGTTTTTGCCACCATGTCGCACCTAAGACTTTTGCCGCGTCATCAATCGCCATATCTCGCCGTTTCATACTTGGCAGAACGATTCGTACAACTAATGGCATTGCAATGACACTATGAGCGATGGGCACAATCCAAAACGATTGTCGTAAATCAAACCCAGACGTGGAAAACACCAGTATGTAGCCAAAACCAACCGTCACCGCCGAAGTGCCAAGCGGTAACGACACAACAACATCGGCGAGGCCCTGCCAAAAACCATGTCTTGCGCGCGCCAGGGTGCTGGCGGCCAGCGCACCGACGACAACCGCCAAGAGCACGGTGACCAGTCCATATAAGAATGAATTGATCATGGCGTCAGTAGGTGAAACGAATGCGGTCGATCCTTTTCGTTGCGAAAAAATATCGACATACCACTGCCACCCCCAGCCGGTTGGAGTCGAAAACGATTTACCGATCACCACCAAGAGCGGAGAAAAAATCACCACACTCATTATCGCAATGTTCAGAACTACGAATACTCTCTCGCCTTTTGTTTTCACTGGTCGTGCCACACTGACATTTGTCGTGCGCTGTTCAATGCGACGATTGAAATACCCACTTACGACAAAAACGGCCGCGATCACTACCAATTGCACAATGACCAATGTGGCGGCCGTTTCAAGACGTAAAAACTTCGCCGTCTGTTCGTAAATTTCAACTTCAATTGTGCGTTGATTAATCGATCCCAAAATGAGCACGATGCCAAACGACGTAAATGAAAAAAGGAAGACCAACGAAGCGGCTGCCAATATGGCAGGCCGAAGAAGCGGGAAATATACCGATCTCGCCAACTGAAATCCCGATGCTCCCAACGTTTTTGCCGAATCGATTAACGAGCGATCAAGTGACGACCAGGCCGCACTAACAGTTTGGGTCACGATGGCGTAATTAAAAAAGACATGCGCCAGCACAATGGCCGCAAGCGTCCCTGAAAATTGAACCGGCGATAGACCATCGCGACCTATTAAGGCCAACATCGCCACACCCATAACGACGGTCGGCATAACAAAAGGAATCACAATTGCGGCGCGCAAGAAACTTTTTCCGCGGAAAGAAAAGTTGGCGAATGTGGCTGCACCGGCCAAGCCCAAAACAACACAAGCCACCGTGGAAAGAACCGACTCGATAAGCGTGAATTGCATGACGCGGCGCAAAACAGGATCGGTGAAAACGTTGGCAAATGATTCACCAACGTTCGACTGTGAAAACCCCCGCACCAAAATGGCGATGACGGGCCAAAGAAAAAACACTAAGAGAAAAACCACAGCCGGAGCCGCCGCCAAAGCGGGAATCAAAAATCGGCGGCGACTTCGGCTCATCATCGAAACACAGACGCCCACTGTTGCAACCAACGATCACGATTTTGTTCAACCTCGCGATAGTTGATCTGTAAAGGCTCAGATATTTTCGTCGTGAATTTCTCAAAAATGGGTGGCAGTGGCGTGTCTTTCACGACGGGATAGACATACATCTGATTCGGAACATCTTTTTGGAATTCAGGTTGCAACATAAATTCAATGAATGCAGCTGCCGCTTCGGGATGCTTGGCGCCGCGCAAAATGCCGGCGTATTCAATTTGGCGGTAACACGATGCCGCGATCACGCCCGTAGGAGCCTGATCGACAGCCAGATTGATATCGGCAACCTCTGCGGGTGGGCTGGAGGCATAACTCACCACAATCGGATACGAACCTTGTCCTGACCCGCCCGAGAACTCGCCGTAATAAGCCGTTTCCCAATCGGGACTTACCTTCACACCGTTACTTTTGAGATCTCTCCAATAGTCGAGCCACGCAGCATTGGCCGACGTGTCATTACCGCCACCAAAGGTGGCAATGGTGGCTAGAAGAAATGCCAAACCCGGAGTGGATGACGTTGGGTCTTGCACCACAACTGAATTAGCGAAGTTGGCAGAGAGGAGATCTTGCAGCGACATAGGCGGAGAGGAAATCTTTCGCCGATCGAAATTCAAACAGACATCGCCATAATCGATAGGAGTCACCATGTTTTTTGTCTCCGTGCGAAATTGTGCGTCGACATTGTTCAATCCCGCGGCCGAATAAGGAACAAATAGATCGGCGGCAAATGCTCGACTTAACAGATTGTCGTCAATTCCAAACAGCACGTCTCCATTTGGCGAACCAGACGTGAGAATTGAGGAGTTCACCATCGTGACCGCATCGCCGGAAGGCACGAGTTCAACTTTGATATTGGTCGCGTTTTCAAACTCCGTCTTTAACGACTCCGACATCGCAAATGAATCGTGAGTGACCACTCGCAATGTCACGGCCTCATCGAATCGTGGCAATTGTCCGTTGACCAAAACCGGCGCAACTGCATTTGACGATGAACTTGATCCACCTGACGAACAAGCGGTGACGAAAAGTGTCAGCGCGGCAACGAAAACTGTCAGAACTCGATTTCGCATTGTCCTATTTGCCCGAAACGTCATTTACTTTTCCTTTAGTTGTCGAATGACTAATAGAGACCCTGATTGCAACGAAATTTCCGCTCGTTTGGCATTCATGTAATTACTCACACCACGAGATGAACTCGATGAAAGAGATTCGCCGTTTAACTCGTAATGCAAACCTTCAGTGCGGATACCGATCGCCTCGCCGTGCACTGCTAGCAGCGTCACAAGTTCCCCAACTTCCCCATGAAACGAGTGAGATCCACCCCCGTGAACCACGGTGACCAACGATTCATCGAGCAATGCATGAATTTCGAAGTGCTTCAAACTCGGTGAAGACAAAACAGCCACATTCACCAATGAGTGATCAACTCGCCCGCCGTGTCCGCCAATCACCACCACACTGGCGGCTGGATGCTCGCTGGCCATTTGTAACGCCAACTCAAAATCCGTGGCGTCTTTATCCGGATCAAACCGTCGAACATCGACACCGCGTTGCTCAAGTTGGGAAAGGAGTTCCGTCGTAATGGAATCCATATCGCCGATAACAAGATCAACACGCAATCCCGCGTCTTCTGCAAATTGCGCGCCCGAATCAGCGGCAATAACAACATCAAACTCGTGAGCAATCGCGCTGGTAAAGGTCGGCGGCACTCCACCTAACACCACCGCAATCGACGGTCTCGGTAGTTCGATTCCAAAAAAGTCGCTGGTCATGGTCCCTGCGAAACACGAGGTAGATACCTCTACCGAAACTTCCCTTCGCCGGCATTACCCGGATCAGGTTCGACGGTCGGAGGAGATCGGCCCCTCCCTCTCAGCCCGCTACCGGGCTCCCGTGTTTCCTTTCACACAGTATCGCCTAAACCCACAAAAACGGCGTTTAGCGCGAGACTTCCCTTAAGTAAAGGAGAAGCGATGAAACTTCTACGCACACCCGATGAACAATTTGCGAATCTTCCCGATTACGCGTTTGCGCCGCATTTCGCCAATGTTGTCGATCCCGATACCGGAGATGAATCCATTCGAATGCATTACATCGACGAAGGCCAAGGCCCAGTTGTTGTGTTGTTACACGGTGAACCAAGTTGGAGTTACCTCTATCGCAAAATGATCACTGGATTGCGCGGCAACCATCGGGTAATCGCACCCGACTTAGTTGGTTTCGGTAAATCCGATAAACCTGCGCAACGCACCGATCACACGTATGCCCGTCATGTGGAATGGATGCGGCAACTACTTTTCGATCATCTCAATCTCACCGACATAACGGTCTTTGTTCAAGATTGGGGCGGTCTTATTGGACTGCGTTTGGTGGCAGAACACCCCGATCGTTTTCTCGGAGTCATTGCCGGAAATACCGGACTAAATCGCGGCGATCGCCCACCGACCGAAGGCTTTTTGAAATGGCGCGAGTTTTCGCAACGTGTTGAACAGTTCCCAGTGGGCTTCATCGTTAATGGTGGTTGTCAGCGCGATCTCACTTCTGAAGAAGTCGCCGCCTACGACGCGCCGTTTCCCGACGAATCGTTTAAAGAAGGTGCGCGCCAAATGCCAACCTTGGTGCCCGCATCGCCCGATGATCCTGCCGCCGCCGACAACGATCGAGCGTGGCAATCCTTGGAGAAATTCACCAAACCTTTCCTCACCACATTTAGCGATAGCGATCCAGTCACCAAAGGCGGCGAGCGCGCATTTCAATTCAAAGTTCCCGGCGCACAAGGCCAACCCCACCGCATCATGGAAGGCGCCGGTCATTTTCTCCAAGAAGATTGCCCCGACGAATTAGTTGCCATCATCACTGAGTTCATCAACCGTTATTGACCTACGCTTTCGGCATGGAACGAACGCTCTATACCGAAGACCATGATCTCTTCCGTCAATCAGTCAAAACCTTCATTGAACGTGAAGTAACACCGAATTTCGAAAAGTGGGATTCGGCCGGGATCGTTGACCGTCAATTGTTTCTGGCTGCCGGCGAAGCAGGATTCTTGGCCATGGAAGCGCCGGCCGAGCACGGCGGCGGTGGTGGCGAGTTTGATTACCGCTACAACGCCATCATTGGCGAGGAGTTTGCTTATGCCGGTGTCGCTCCTGTCGGCATCGGCATCACATTGCATAACGATGTTTGTCTTCCCTACTTCCTTTCCCTTGCCACCGACGAACAAAAACAACGGTGGCTGCCCGGCATCTGCTCGGGTGAATTAATTACGGCGATCGCCATGACCGAACCTGGAATTGGTTCGGACTTGGCATCAATGTCAACCAATGCCAAACGCGACGGCGATACCTACATCATCAATGGCGCGAAAACATTCATCACTAACGGCATCAACGCAGACTTAGTGATCGTTGCGGTGAAAACCAATCCCAACGAGCGCCATAAGGGAATGAGTTTGATCGTCGTCGAACGCTCAACACCTGGTTTCGAACGCGGCCGCAACCTGGAAAAAGTTGGTTTGCATGCACAAGACACCGCCGAATTGTTTTTCTCCGATGCCCGAGTGCCAGTCGAAAATCTTCTCGGCCAAGAAGGTATGGGATTTGTTCATCTCGTCGAGAATCTCCCCCAAGAGCGTCTTTCCATTGCGGTCGGTGCTGTAGCGGCGGCTCGTCAAGCACTGCGCTGGACGCTGGAATACACCCATGAACGCTCCGCCTTCGGACAATCAATCGCTAATTTCCAAAATTCTCGTTTCGCATTAGCGGAAATGGAAACAGAAATTCGCATTGCTGAAGTTTTCATTGACCGCTGCGTTGAGGCGCTGAACGTTGATGAACTGACGGCCGAAGAAGCCGCTATGGCCAAATGGTGGACCACCGAATTGCAAAAACGAGTAGTCGATCAATGCGTGCAGTTACACGGTGGTTACGGCTACATGCTCGAATACCCCATTGCTCGTGCCTACCTCGACACTCGCATTCAAACCATTTACGGCGGCACCACCGAAATCATGAAAGAGATCATTGGAAGGTCACTGCGGCCCTAAAGGTTCGCTACTACGCTGACCCCATGTTCCTTACCGCCATCTTTGCCATTTTGGCCGTCATTGTGATTTTCGCTTTTGGCGCACAAATTTCCCGTCGCCGTCGTTACGAACGTGGCGAATACGATCCCGACGACGTTTAACGAACGGGTATTTTCCAAACGCGCATTAATGCGAATTGTCGGGGCAGTTTTTCGGCCTCGAGTTAGTTAACGTCTTTTTCGAAATAGCGAATGAACTGTTCCAGGGAATATTCCCCTTGAATATGAATGCCACGTACATCGAGAATCACCACTCCGAGTGAGCGTCGCAGTTTGGGTGGGCCGTCACCAATTGATTTACGGATCTGCCATAACAATGTGCGCAGTCGCGGTGAGCGCCGTTCCACCGCAACATCCGGCCAGAGATACATCGCCAATTCTTTGGCATCAATTCCATCGGGCGACATCGACGCCAACAAACGAAACGTTTGCTCGGCATGACGAGTCACAAATTGCACGGGTTCTTCATTGACCAACATGACCGGAGACCGATCTAAGCGAATGACAACATTTTGATTAGGAGTTAACAACTCGCCGCTTGGATTGCCCAGCACTGATTCTTCGGTCATTCGATATTTCCGCCTTTTGCCGACTTCCACCCACTAAGCCCAAGTTGCCCGCTTGAGCCAAGACCATGCTCAGGCATTATCGGTTGCACGTCAATGGACAGCCATGCACAATTGACTAGGCACTTGTGAATGCATCGGCGGTAAAGATGCGTCATAAAGACGTCAAATTGGGGGCAAATCTGATGTCGAAAAAGAAACCACTATGTATGTTTCGTGCTCAGTTATGCGTCGAAGTTACGCACTGCAGCAAAATGACTGACTTATGACTTCCGAAGGTTCGTCATCATTTACTGACACGCAGGTTCGTATTCTCGAGGCTGGTATTTCATTATGGAATGACGGTTCCATAAGTGAAGTGTTCGGCGGAATGAGTATCGCCAAGTTGGCGAAACGTGCCGGCGTCACGCGCGCCACGGTGTATTCCTATTGGCCAACACTCGATGAGTTCTATATCGACGTTGTCCGATATATGAGTGAGTTTTCAACCTTTGGTGTATCTGAAGAAGTAACGACACAGTTTCTCGGAGCTAAAAATTCCAACGAGTCGTTCCTCGAAGAATTTCTGCATGCATCTGATAAATTTTTCGCTCGACAAGCAAATGATCCCCACTTGCTCGTACGTTTTGGCCTGACCGGCAAATTGAACGAACCAGATATCGGGCGACATTTGCTCAAACTTTTCACTACCGATGATGTGCAACAAGAGCGCGCCAAACGAGTGCTGCGTGATTTATGGGGCCGTGAACCGCGCGCCCCTTTAACCGATGAGCACTTGCGCGCTGTCTTCGGATCTCTTCTCGATGGACTTGCCGCTCGCTATCGCATCGATCCGGATTTTGCTCCACCGTGGCTTTATGGCGTGACGGCAATGGCATTGCTCACCATGTTCACTCGACGCGTCAATGACTCGCGCGATATGTACCAAATTCTTGAGGGTGCGAATTCATGGCCCATCTCCGCTATTGCCGCTCGTCAATCACAGACTCCCGTGCGCAAGATCCCCGATGACAGCGAAAGTTTGCAACATTCCGTTCGTCGCATCACCGAAATTGCCCGTGATCTCGCCGCCGTGCGTGGCTGGCATGAAATGTCAATGGAAGAAATCGCGCATTCAACCCGCGCCAGCGTTTCACTACTCAATCAAGTCTTTGGTTCCAAAGCGGGTCTTGGCTTAGCGGTGTTCTGGATGAATTTGAGTGAGCGTTTGGAAACCGAAGTAATGCCGACCGCACCGATTGACGAAGTTCGATTCCGATTGCGCATTAGCGCCGAAGAATTACTGCGCAGTCCGGCGCTTTCCCAGTCCATCATCATGTTGTTTTCCGGTGGTGTCCCTCATCCCAATATCAGCCTCGTTCCCTGGAATCCCAGCAACGATTTCTATAAGGCTGTGGTTCGAGCCCAGGATGAAGGCGATATTGACCCGAGTCTCGATCCAATTGAATTGGGCTGGGCGTTGGAACGCACCATGATTGTGAGTTTCGGAACCACCTTTGCGCCCAAGTTCAACTCGGTGAATCCAGTGGAGATGATTTTGCGGGCCGCCGGCGCACCGCCTGACGGGACCACCATCAAGCCGATACCTTGAGGCGGTGGTTTTCACCCACTCTCCCCCCGCTCCCACCGAAGACGAATCACCCACCAAAAAATGGGTGAACTTTCTGCCCGTACTCATTGCGGTGGTTCTGACCGGCATCGTTGTATGGCCCCTTCTCGACAACATGCGCGTGGTGGCCGATCGGGTTTGGATTCCTAGCGGCGACTGGGCCGTTGAAGGTCTCCGCGCTCTAGATGTAGGCGTGGATACCCCTCTTCTTGGACCGTATTCACGCTTCGGATGGAATCATCCAGGCCCATTGCTATTTGTTGTACTTGCTCTTCCACTGCGCCTTCTTGATACCGACCCCAATGGTCTGCTTATCGCTGCGCTCGGAATCAACACCCTGAGCGTGATTGGTTGCGCGATTGTGGCGTGGCGACGCGGTCGCTTGCTCACACTTTCGATCACGTTGGCCGTCTTCTCTCTCTTGCTTCTCAGTTTGGGAGCCACATTCCTGCAGGACCCGTGGAACCCCTACATAACAATTCTGCCTTTTGCATTTTTTTCCTTCGCGTTTTGGTCCATTAGCGAAGGCGATTGGAAGTTGTGGCCTTTCGCGCTCTTCGCCGGATCATTCATTTTGCAAAGCCACTTGGGATACGGGCCGTTCGTGATCACCGTGGCCATAAGCGCACTCCTCATTGCCAAACGACAAAACATTGCCATCACGCCTAAAAAGCAACCGCAGCGACGAATTTTCTTCATCGTCAATGGACTTGTTCTTTTCTTTTGTTGGTTACCAGTTCTAATTGACCTTCTTTTTGTTTCCCATAACGCGCAGAACATCGTTTCGTATTTCTTTTCCAACGACGAACCCAGTACGGGACTTTGGCGTGGCATCGAAATTGCGGCCGGACAATTGCGCTTACACGATTCGCCCTGGCTGGGTTATACCGAAACTGCCACGAGTAACGGTGCGATCACCGGTGGCAATGTCGTAAATCTTCTACTTGTTGTCGCTTTATGGTTGGTGGCGTTTTGGCTGTCGAAACGATTCCAATTGCGCACCACTCGGCGACTGTTGATTCTTTCGGCGGTGCTAATTGGCACGGGCATCATTGCCACCGCACAAATCACTGGACCTGCCTTTTCTTATTTAGTGCGCTGGTGGTGGGTTATCGCCGCCATTTTTTGGATTGCTCTTCTTTGCACAGTGGTCGGCGCTATTTACAGTGCATTTTTTTCGTCAGCATCTTCAACGCAAGATCGTGGATCGCAATTAACACCCACGCGTCCACAATTACTTTTCCAAGTTGTTGTCGTTGCGATTTGCGCCATCGTGATATGGCAAGCGAGCGGAAAACTTACTGACAGTAATTACGCGTCACCTTCACCCGACGCATCCTCATCGGAAGTTCTCACCAATTTCATCGATCCCACTGTTGAAGCAATGCAAGGTCTTGGACCGGTCCTCGTGGTATCGACGGGATCGGTTTGGGGCAATTACGCCGATGCATTGCGTTTTGCCCTCGAACGTTCTGGAACTCCGGTCGCAACGTTTGCCGACACTGGTTATCGCTTCGGTGATTTCCGTGCCGAGCGTGAAGTTGAGTCAACGTTGTGGGTCGTTAATGCAGATGCCGCCAATGAATGGGCAACGTCAACTCGCTTTTGTCGATTGGGATATTGGGATCCATTAACGCCAACTGAGCGCGCCGCCTATTTCAAAAATCAAGAACAATTGATTGCTCAATTCAACGCCGCTGGGCGCAGCGACTTGGCCTATGCCCTCAAAACTGGTGAAGGCGGAATCGCCGAAAAGGCAGCCGAATTAGGCGATATCGATTTTCAACTTTTAGACGCAGTGGAAAGGGAAAGCCGCAAGGGACTTCCAGTTGCGACCTATACCAACAGTGAAGTGGCCTGCGCGCGGTCACTCACCTACTGAATCAGCGCCACTTCGCTCCCAGCGCAAGAACGCTTCCATAAACGGATCCAAATCGCCATCGAGCACAGCATCGACATTGCCGGTTTCATGACCACTACGCAGATCTTTCACCATTTGATATGGCTGCAGCACATAAGAACGAATTTGAGAACCGAAACCAACGGAACGTTGTTCGCCACGAATTGACGCCAACTCGGCCGCCCGTTGTTCACGTTGCAACTCCGCAAGTTTCGACCGCAGAATTTGCATTGCTCGCTCGCGGTTTTGCAACTGGCTGCGTTCGTTCTGACACGACGTGACTACACCCGTGGGTAAATGCGTAATACGCACGGCTGAGTCGGTCACGTTCACATGCTGACCACCAGCACCCGATGAACGATAGGTATCAATACGCAAATCCTTTTCGTCGATCTCCACATCTGGAACATCTTCAAGGAACGGCGTAACTTTCAACGCTGCAAATGCCGTTTGGCGTTTGCCTTGCGCGTTAAACGGCGAAATACGCACTAAACGATGCACGCCATGTTCGGAGCGCAACCGACCGTAGGCATGACGCCCCGTTATCAGAAAAGTGGCCGACGTAATTCCGGCTTCGTTACCGGGAGAAACTTCATCCAATTCGACGGAAAAGCCTCGCTTCTCTGACCAGCGCAAGAACATACGCAAGAGCATGTTGGCCCAATCTTGCGCATCCACGCCGCCCTCACCAGATTGAATTTCGCAAATTGCCGCTTCGTCGTCATATTCACCGGTGAACAAACTGCGTAGTTCTAATTCATCGAATTGATTTGCAAGCAGCGAAAGTTGTTCGACGATCTCACTTTCCACCGAATCATCGAGTTCTTCGCGACCTAATTCGAAAAGCGTTTCTACATCGTCGATTCGTTGCTCAAGCGAAGCGAACAAATCGAGATCCTCACTACAGGCAGATAATTCGGCGTTGACCTTCTTGGCTTGTTCCGGGTTGTCCCATAAATCAGGGCGACTGGCCTCGGTTTCTAACTGCGGGCGTGCCAGACGAAGTTCTTCAATCCGTAGATAGGTCTTGGCCTCATCAAGCCGTCGCCGAAGCGCGCGCAGATCATCAGTGAAATCGCGCATTTCAGGCTCCGTGACAAACTTTGTATTTCTTCCCCGAACCGCATGGGCAAGGAGCGTTCCGCGGCGTTTTTTCCCAATCGGATTTCACTACCGGCTTATTGACCACTTCGGGCATTTCTTCCGGCATCGGCTCTCGGCCCTCGGCCATTGCTTGCGCACGGGCAGCCGCCGACATTGATGAGCCTGCTTCGCTGGGGTCAACCGGCGCGGTGTAGGTCATGTTGGAGACTTTGGGTGCTTCGGTGGATTGTTTTTCCACCACATTGATTTGCGCGTGCATGACATAGCGAACGAAGTCACCCGCTACCGACGCCATCATGGCGCCGAACATTTCATACCCCTCACGCTGCCATTCAACGAGCGGATCCTTCTGCCCCATGGCACGTAAATTGATGCCCTCTTGCAGATAATCCATCTCGTAAAGATGCTCACGCCATTTTTGATCGATCACGCGCAGCAAAATTTGCCGCTCAACTTGGCGCATTGCCTCGGCACCGAACTCTTCTTCTCGTTTTTCGTAGTACGCGGTGGCGTCAGTGGTGAGAATTTCATAAAGCTCATCAGTGGAGTTAGCCGTGGCTAACTGCGCTTCGGAAATCTCATTCGGCCACATCGATGCAATTTCGGAATGCAATCCGTGCAAATCCCAAGTTTCGGTGTCGTCGTCAAAGCAATAGGTGCTGATCGTGGCGTCAATGGCCTCGGCCAACATCGACATTGCTTCATCACGTAAATCGCCCTCAAGCAGAATTTCATCGCGGCGCTTGTAAATGACTTTGCGCTGCTCATTCATAACTTCGTCGTATTTCAAAACGTTCTTACGAATTTCGGCGTTACGTTGCTCGACCGTGTTTTGGGCACGTTCAATGGCTTTACTCACCATTTTCGCTTCAATGGGCACGTCTTCATCGAGTGTCTTACCCATTACCCAATTCATGGCGCCGGTAGCAAAGAGGCGCATGAGATCGTCTTCTAACGAAAGATAGAAACGACTTTCACCTGGATCACCTTGACGACCCGAACGACCACGCAACTGGTTATCGATACGACGGCTTTCATGGCGCTCAGTGCCAAGCACATAAAGGCCGCCCAATTCACGCACCGTTTCGCCATCAGCGGAACAATCCGTTTCGTACTTGCGCAACAGTTCCTCAAACCGTTGACGGCCTTCATCGGAATCGGCATCCAAACCATCAGCCGATACATCGCGCATGGCCAGCGCTTCAGGATTGCCGCCTAAAAGAATGTCGACACCTCGACCCGCCATGTTGGTAGCCACGGTTACCGCACCTAATCGACCGGCTTGGGCGACGATATCGGCTTCACGGAAATGCAATTTGGCGTTCAACACCTCATGAGGCACGCCACGCTTTTGTAAAAGACGCGAAAGTTTTTCGGACTTTTCAACCGAGATCGTGCCAACGAGTACGGGTTGACCAATCTCATTGCGATGCACGATGTCTTCAACAACAGCGTTGTATTTCGCGTCTTCTGACTTATAGATGAGATCCGGTTTATCTTCGCGAACCATCGGGCGATGCGTCGGAATCGGCACAACATGCAAGTTGTACGTGGCTAAAAACTCGTTCGCTTCAGTTTCCGCCGTACCGGTCATGCCTGCGAGTTTTTCGTACATGCGGAAATAGTTCTGCAACGTGACCGTGGCCAGCGTTTGGTTTTCTTCTTCGATCTTTACGCCTTCTTTGGCTTCGACCGCTTGATGAAGACCCTCTGACCAACGACGTCCTTCCAAAATACGGCCCGTGAATTCGTCCACGATTTGCACTTGACCGTGTTGGACAACGTAATCCTTGTCCTTTTTGAACAATTCCTTGGCCCGCAACGCGGCCTGTAATTGGTGGACAAGATTTTGAGAAATCTCGTCGTACATGTTTTCAACGCCAAGCGCTCGTTCAACAGCCTCGACACCTTCATCGGTAGGTGCAACAGTGCGCTTTTCTTCATCGACGTCATAGTGAACATCGCGTTTTAAGTTCTTAACGATTGACGCGAATTGGTAATAAATCTTGGCAGCATCCGATATACGGCCCGAAATAATGAGCGGTGTACGGGCTTCATCAATAAGGATCGAGTCGATTTCGTCGACGATGCAGTAGTAATGACCGCGCTGCACTTTTTCGGCTTGGCTCATCGCCATGTTGTCGCGCAAGTAATCAAAACCAAATTCGTTATTAGTTCCGTAGGTGATATCGCAGTTGTACTGCGAGCGTTTGTACTCGGAATCAAAATTGCCGGGCACCACGAGACCAACTGAGAGTCCGAGTCGCTTATGCACGCGACCCATCCATTCGGAGTCGCGAGTGGCGAGGTAATCGTTGACGGTCACCACATGCACGCCCCGTCCGGCCAACGCGTTGAGATAGACCGGCAAAGTCGAAACCAGCGTTTTTCCTTCACCGGTTTTCATTTCCGCTACCCAGCCGAAATGCAACGCGGCCCCACCCATTAACTGCACGTCGTAATGGCGTTGGCCGATCTCTCGTAATGCCGCTTCGCGCACAACGGCGAACGCTTCGATGAGAATGTCGTCCAATTCGGCACCATTGGCCAAACGGTTGCGGAAATCAACGGTGCGGCCAGCCAACTCAGAATCGCTCAAGGCGGAGATTTCCGGCTCCAGAGCGTTGATCTCCGGCACCAGCGCAGCGATGGCCTTCACTTTTCGGCCTTCTCCGGCCCGCAGAACTTTGTCGAGAATTCCCATGAGAATGGCGAGTCTACCGACGTCAGTTGAGAAGGCTATTCACCGCCGCCGTGCGGGCAACGGCCGCCCCTATAACGATCTCGGCGCCTGCATCTAGAAGGGTCCGAGCCGCTGCGGCCATAGTGGCGCCGGTGGTGACGACATCATCACAAAGCAAGACTCGACCCTCAATCCGCCGACGAGCGCTGAATGCGACACCACCCAAACGCTCTTGCCGGTTTCGACCCGTTTGCGGTGCTCCCCGATGCCGACGCAATGTCGCTATCGCTCGCTTCCCATAGACCGCGGCAAGTTGTCGAGCCAAGAGTTGCGATTGATCGAACCCGCGTTGGCGTCGCCGAACTGACGACGTTGGCGCCCAGGTCACAACGTCAACTTGCAGGACCGCATGCTGCACCACTTCAACGAGTTGCTCACCAAACCAGCGCAAGACTTTTCTATTGCCTTGATTTTTCACCGCCATCCAAAAACGACGGAAGTTATCGTCGTAGGCCACCACCACAAGCAAATCGTGCAAACCGACTGGGATTGGTTCATCCGGCGGTTCTGCGAATGAATCGCAACAATGCGCGCATGGCGATTGGCCATTGGCTCCGCATCCGTGACAAGCACTTGGAAACCAAAGTTGACCAAACTCGCGCACCAACTGCCCGCCAACACGCGCAAAAGAATTCTCTGGTGTTACTCGCTTCTTGCTGTCAGCCATGGCGCGCAAACTAGAAAGTGCACGCTCCGCCAACAAGGGTCGAACGATTTAGTGCATTAACTGCGGCGGATCGGTTCGATTAATGATCGACTGCGTACGCTTCGTCACGGCCGCATTGGTGTCGTCATGAGTGATGATCCAAAACTGTTTTGCCTTAACTGCCTTCACTACATCGTCGGCTACTCGCTCGGGCTCAAGACCGCTTTCCAAAAGTGGACGAGTAATTTCGGCCAAAAGCGACGCATCATCAGACGACGCTCCCGGTTTATTTCGCAACGATGAACCGATATTGGTGCGCACCCATGAGGGACACAGCACGGAAACTCCAACTGGCGATTCAGTCATACGTAATTCGTTAAACAAAGTTTCTGACAATGCCACCACACCGTATTTGGCCACGTTGTACGGACCCATGAACGGCGCCGAGAATAAGCCGGCCACCGAAGCGGTGTTCACGATATGGCCGGAGCCTTGTTCTAGGAGCAGCGGTAAAAACACGCGCACGCCGTGAATAACACTCCACAAATCAACATCGATCACCCATTGCCACGCGTCCAAATCCATTTCTGACATTGGACCACCGCCACCAACGCCAGCGTTATTGCAAACGATGTCTACGCGACCAAACGCCGCCAGTGTTTCATCGCGCAATTTTTCAATGGCCTCACCACTGGAAACATCGCAACGAACAGCGACGCGTTCAATTGACGCATCGAGTTCATTCATGGCCGTCTCTAAAGCCGGCACTTCGATATCGGCCATGACGATTTTGCAACCTTGCGCGCCAAATGCTTTGGCCATCGCTAAACCAATGCCACTTGCGGCACCGGTGACAACGACAACTTTGCCAGCCAAGTCGGTTGACATATTTCCCCCTCGGGTTTCGCCCTCTCAGACGAAGGGCCGAGAGTTAGTAGCGATAGTGATCAGATTTGTAGGGTCCATCCACGGAGACACCGAGATAGACCGCCTGATCTTCGCGCAATTTCGTCAAGCGCACACCGAGAGCATCGAGATGAAGCGATGCCACTTTTTCATCAAGATGCTTCGGCAAGGTGTAGACCCGTCGTTCGTAAAAATCTTGATGGCCGTAAAGCTCGATCTGCGCAATGACCTGATTGGAAAATGAATTGGACATAACAAAACTGGGATGTCCCGTAGCGCAACCCAAGTTCATGAGGCGACCTTCCGCTAACACAATGACCGAATGGCCATCGGGGAAGACGTATTCGTCAACCTGGGGCTTAATAACGACGCGTTGCACATCGCTCATCTTCTTCAAGCCAGCCATATCGATTTCGTTATCGAAGTGGCCGATATTGCTCACGATGGCCTGATGCTTCATGCGGGCCATATGTTCGGCGGTAATGACATTCACGTTGCCGGTCGCCGTGACATAAATATCGCAATAATCCAAAACGTCTTCTAAGCGAGCGACTTGGTAACCCTCCATCGCTGCTTGTAACGCACAAATCGGATCGATTTCACCGATGATGACGCGTGCACCTTGGCCTCGTAATGACGCTGCACAACCTTTACCCACATCGCCATAACCTGCGACGAATGCAACCTTGCCGCCAATCATGACGTCGGTGGCGCGGTTCAAACCGTCGATCAAACTATGACGACAGCCATAAAGATTGTCGAACTTTGACTTGGTGACGGAATCGTTCACGTTGATTGCAGGGAACAACAGTTGGCCTGCGTCTTGCATTTGGTAAAGACGATGAACACCAGTTGTGGTTTCTTCGGTAACTCCCTTAATGCCTGCCGCAATGCCATGCCATAACTGCGGTTCATTCGCGACGGTGCGACGCAATACATCAAGAACCACGGCCCACTCTTCGGAATCATCTTCCTGTGTTTCCGGCACCACGCCAGTGCGTTCATATTCGACGCCTTTATGCACCAACAATGTGGCGTCACCGCCATCATCAAGAATCATGTTGGGGCCACCACCATCAGGCCAACGCAAAATTTGCTCGGTGCACCACCAATATTCTTCGAGCGATTCGCCCTTCCATGCGAAAACGGGAACACCTTGCGGGTTGTCCATCGTTCCGTTGGGTCCGAC
>JBEGMF010000081.1:0-7519 GCA_041183205.1 Actinomycetota bacterium
ACAAGATGCGGATGTGCCTTGGACACTGCTTCAACGCTCAGTCCTTCTTTGACATCTTTGGTTGAGGTGATCAACACATCAGCGTGATTGAGCAGGTCGTGAAACTTGGCGAAGTCGTCGCTGTTGTTGAGATCTAACGCCACGCTCAACTTGCCAGCATTGTTCACGGCAAACGAAAGTGACACGCCTTTGCGCACGGGCGCATAGTTACGAGCCGGCGAACCAGTCGGCGGTTCAACTTTGATGACCTCGGCACCGAGATCGCTTAGTAAGCGTGGACATAACTCACCGTTGAATGCTGTCAGGTCAATGACCCGAAGGCCTTCCAATGGACGCGCGCTCATGGCTCCCCCGAAGTTGTCGAAACTCGTTTCCGCCGCCCCGGCGGAGTGCCCTGACGGTAGCAGGCGCTCTGCGGTTCAAGCACAGCAACGGCGAATCTGAATTGGAGAATTGGAGACGGTTCAGTGATCGAGCACGTTTAACGAACGCAACCGGCGCTCTAAATGATGTTCGACGGTACGCACGGCCAATTGATCAACTTCGACCACCACCGCTTGCGAGTTCTCAGCCGCTAATGCCTCGCCGAGCCGACCACCGAGAACAAGTTGTAAAAGTTGAATGGCTTCGGGCGAAATCGCCATTCCCCGCCGACAGCGACGGCAAAGTACGCCACCGGACTCAAAATCAAATGCCACTAGATCTTCAGTGGCCTCACACAACACACAACAATCGACCTCGGGACGAAAGCCTTCAAGGGCCAACACCTTCCAAAAAAATGCCGGCGTAACTAATGGCGATGGATTTGATTCAAGTGTGCGCAACGCCCCTAAAAGCATTTTGTACAACTCGGAATTCACTTCACCTTCTTGAGCCAATTGATCGGCCACTTCGAGCATGGAAACACCACGCGAAATTTGTTCAAGATTTTCTCGAATGATGCGGAAATGATCGATCGTTTCCGCTTGCGTGACGAGATCTAATTCACGACCTTCGTAGAATTGCAATGCGCAGTGACTCATCGGTTCGAGGCGAGAGCCGAATTTCGATTTTGTTTTACGCACGCCTTTTGCCACTGCGCGCACTTTGCCGTGACCTTTGGTGAGAAACACCACAATGCGATCAGCCTCACCCAGTTTGTAGGTGCGCAGAACGATTCCTTCGTCGCGGTAAATGGTGCCGCGCGCCATTACTTACTCTTCCGGATTCAAGCCGCCGAAACGACGGTCTCGGGATTGATACTCGCGTACCGCATCGAAAAGATGTTCACGGCGAAAATCAGGCCACAGCACATCGGTAAAGACCAATTCGCTATACGCCGCTTCCCACATCAAGAAATTCGAGGTGCGATATTCGCCCGAGGTGCGCACAACGAGATCGGGATCGGGCATCAACGGATCGTAAAGATGTTTAGCAATTAAACGTTCATCAATTTTGTTGGCCGGTGTACCAGCAGCAACGATCTCTTTCACGGCGTCGACAATTTCGGCGCGACCGCCATAGTTGAACGCAATGGTGAGAGTCATCGTCTTGTTTTTCTTCGTCAACTCGACCGATTCGTCCATACGTTTCAAAAGTCGTCGCGGCACTCGCCAATCGCGGCGACCAATAAAACGAATCCGCACGTCGCGCTCATTTAATTCATCACGACGGCGAACTAAAAGAGATTCATTGAATCCCATGAGGTATTTCACTTCGTCGCGCGGACGTCGCCAGTTCTCAGTACTGAAGGCATAGACGGTGAGCCATTTCACTCCCATTTGCAGCGCGCCTTCGACAGCGTCGAATAACGCTTCCTCTCCGGCCGCATGGCCGTCGGTGCGCTTCAGGCCTTTGCGTTGAGCCCAACGCCCATTGCCATCCATCACCGCCGCAATATGAGTTGGGATCCGTGTTGGATCAATACCGGCAATATCCACTCCGATGACGATAGTTGCGGCCCTCACTCAAGAGAGTGCATCGCATCAAACCGACGCCAGTACGCTCTTTTGCGTCATGCCCACCGCCGATCGCCTCATCGCCTCCACTCGAGTTGCGCTTGAACAAATAACGGCGCAACTTCCCGGCGGTCAGCAGCGAGAAGGGCAAGTTGCGATGGCCGAAGCCATTGCGGAAGGAATTTCGCTGTCAACACATGTTGTTGTTGAGGCCGGAACTGGAACGGGCAAAACCTTTGCCTACCTTGTGCCGGCCATCGTCTCGGGCCGGCGCACAGTGGTGGCGACCGCCACCAAAACATTGCAAGACCAATTAGCGAACAAGGACCTTCCCTTTTTGGCTGAACACCTCGGTCGCGATTTTTCTTACGCCGTCTTAAAAGGTCGCTCTAATTATTTGTGTTTACAACGATTAGGCGAAGCGATTTCTGGTGATGCGCAGTTAGAGCTCGTACCTACACCATCACGGGCGCAATTAACCGAGATCGTTGAATGGGCGTCCCAAACTGAAACTGGTGATCGCGCCGAACTCACCAATGAACCATCACACTTTGTTTGGTCATCGGTAAGTGTTGGACCTCGTGAATGTCCAGGCGCAGCGAAATGCCCAAAAGGTGAAGTGTGTTTTGCAGAAAAAGCGCGCCAACGCGCCAGCGATGCCGACATCGTTGTGGTGAATCTGCATCTCTACGGCATCAATCTCGCCACTGACGGCGCAATCTTGCCGGAACACGAAGTAGTCATCATCGATGAGGCTCATCAATTTGAAGACATCATGGCGGCTAGCGCGGGCGTTGAATTAACACCGGGGCGATTTACCAATATGGCCCGCACTGTCGCCGCCATCCTGAGCGATGATCAAATTCGACAATCGCTGGATGACCTTGCCGAACGTTGGCGTGAACTTTTAGACGGACAACAGGGCCGACGTTTTCGCCAACGTCTTGATGACGATATGCGTGACTTCCTTTCTTTAAGTCGCGGGCGTATGGATGAAGCATTAGCGGCTCTTCGCAATGTCCCCACGAAAGACTCGGCTGATGTTGAAGCGCGACGGCTGCGCGCCGTACAAGCCGTGACATCGTTAATTGAAGATGTCGATTCACTTTCAGAGTTCTCCGGCGACAAAGTGGTGTGGATTGAAAATGGCGATCCGTCTCTGCGACTGGCGCCAATTGACGTCGGCACCATTTTGCAGTCCGCACTTTGGTCGAAAGCGACTGTGGTGTTAACCAGCGCCACTCTGCCTTCATCGATTGCCACTCAATTAGAAATTCCGGATGACAATTTCACTCAACAAGTGGTTGACAGCCCGTTCCAATTTGAAGAACAAGCACTTCTTTATTGCGCTGCCCATTTCCCCGATCCTCGCAGCGACACATTTGACGCACGGATGCATGAGGAATTGGTGCGCATCATCAACGCCGCTGGTGGCCGCACACTGGCGTTGTTCACCAGTTATCGAGCATTACGAGAAGCATTAGAAGTTGTGCGCCCCCAAGTTGAGTTCGAAGTTTTAGGTCCCGACGACCTAACGAAAACTGCGCTTTTGGAAAAGTTCACCAATGAAGCGCAAACCTGCTTGTTTGCCACGATGGGTTTTTGGCAAGGCGTCGATATTCCGGGCGATTCATTGCGCGTTGTCACCATTGATCGCATCCCATTCCCCCGCCCCGATGATCCGCTCACCCAGGCGCGGCGCGAACGGGCAAAGGCCGATGGTTTCAAACTCATCGATCTTCCCCGGGCATCAACGCTGTTAGCGCAAGGTGTTGGCCGCCTCATTCGCACTGAGACGGATAAAGGCGTGGTGGCAGTATTCGATCCGCGCATGGCTAATGCCAACTATCGCTGGGCATTAGTGAAGGCGTTACCACCAATGAAGCGCACGAAAGACCTCAACGAAGTCGAAGAGTTTTTGCGCAGCCTTGATTGAAAGTTAAAAACCAAGTCGGTCGAGTGAACCGGCGTTACGTTGCCAATCCTTATCGACTTTCACAAACAACTCGATGAATGCGCCCGGCGGAAGTTGTTTACGCACTTCAGTGCCGACTTGCTTTAACACCGCACCCTTTTGGCCAATCACAATTCCTTTTTGCGAATCGCGCTCGACCAAAATTTCAACGCGGATTCGTGGCCATTCCCATTCCACTACTCGAGTAGCAATCGAATGCGGTAACTCATCGCGCGTGACCTGAAGAAGTTGTTCACGAACCAATTCGGCTACCCAAAATGCCTCGGGAACATCGGTCACCATGTCGTCGGGATACCAAGCCGGGCCTTCCGGCAATCGGCGCAGTAACTCTTCAACCAAAGCATCAATCCCAGCACCGGTACGCGCCGAAACGGGAAAGAATTCACTGCCGCGCAATTGATCATGCGCTTTCGCTAATTGCTCCAACACCTTTTCAGGCGAAGCGCTATCGGTTTTATTGACCACCACGATGGCATCAGACGGAAGTTGCTCGGCAACGAATCGATCGCCGGGACCAATTGAAGCGGTGGCATCAACCACTAAACACACAACGTCAACACCGCCCGAAGCATCCGAAGCAGTGGCATTGAGTCGCTCACCTAAAAGCGTGCGTGGTTTATGAATGCCGGGCGTATCCACAAAAACAATTTGCGCGTCTGGCCGATTCAATACACCGCGAATTTGCGAACGAGTGGTTTGCGGCTTGTCAGAAGTAATTGCCACTTTGGTTCCCAAAATGGCATTCAACAATGTCGATTTGCCCACATTTGGTCGACCAACGATGGCTACGAAACCGGACTTCATTTTTCTAACTCAATTTCAATCGGCTTATCGATGGTGACAACGCCAATTCGGCGGCCTTTCACTTGACCGGCCTTCATACGGAATTGTTCCCACTGCACAGTTTCGCCTTCAAACGGCACATGTCCCAACAAGTGGAAGATCAAACCGCCGAGTGTGTCCCAATCGCCTTCCGGCAATTCAACTCCCAGCACTTCTGAAACTTCATCAATCGGCAATCGGGCAGCGAAACGAATCGCGCCGCCCGGCAAATGTTCAATACCCGAATCCTCACGGTCGTATTCGTCAACTATTTCGCCAACGATTTCTTCGAGCAGGTCTTCCATCGTGACCAAACCAGAAGTGCCGCCGTATTCGTCAATCACAATGGCCATATGCGACTTACGGGCACGCATTTCGCCTAAGAGTTCGGAAATGCGTTTGGTTTCCGGAACAAAGAATGGTTGACGAGCAAAGCGACCGAGGCGATCATTCATTCGTCCGGCACGAAACGCCCGAATTAAATCTTTGACATACACAACACCCGTGATGTCATCAATATCAGAACCAAAAATAGGAACACGGGAACGACCGCCATTGAGAGCATTCTCAAGACCTTCGGTGACCGTTAACGATTCAGAAAGCGTCAACATGTCAGGTCGCGGCACCATCACTTCACGACAAATGGTTTCACCGAATTCAATAACCGAACCAATAAGTTCACGTTCTTCCGCTTCAAGCACATCGGCCGACACCGCTTCATCGGCCATGGCCAAAATCTCTTGTTCAGTAATGAACGGCCCGTCTTTAATTCCTTTACCGGGCAAAATCACATTTGATAAGCCGATCAAACCCTTCGACACCATACGTAATGGCCAGAAATAAACGAGACCATAAACAATCGGTGCCGATAAGCGCGCTGCTCGATCGGTGTGTTGAATCGCCCACGTCTTTGGCATTGCTTCAGCAATAACAAACACAACAATGACGTTAAATGCAGTGCTTAACGCCAAACCGAGCGAGCCGAATACGTTGTTAGCCACAACACCAACGAGCGTGGCTTGCACTAACTGACAAACCAGCACCACTAACAAAACAACGTTGAGAAACTCGCTTGGGTTAGTCACTAACGCCAGCATCTTCTTAGCGCCGAACTTTCCTTCTTCAACTGCGGCCAACGCCTTGGGAATGGTCATGCGGGTAAGCGCAATTTCGGCGACAGCAAAAAAGATCGATGCAATCAACAACACCACGATGACAATTGTGAGAATTGCATCAGTTCCCGAAAACTGTGATGCCAACATGATTACTTCCACGGGTCTGCAGATAACTGACCCCAATAAGCATCTAAAAGTTCGCGTTCGCGCGCTTGCATGGCAATCCGTTCATCATCAATGGCATGGTCCATACCCATTAAATGCAAGATCCCATGCACGATTAACAGCGCTAATTCATCGTCGTAGGAACCGGCATGGGTAGGCGCATTGGTATGTGCCACTTTCGGACACACCACAACATCGCCCAGTAACACCGGCAAATCATCAGGATCAACATCAACTCGACCCGGAGCCGGACCAGCAACATCGGGCCAGCGTCCAGGAGTTGTGGGTTCACCATCAATCGGAAACGACAACACATCGGTAGGACCAATCGAGCCCATGAACCGATTATTTAACTCGGCGATGGTCTCTTCATCGACAAATAACAATGACATCTCGCATTCACCATCAACACCTTCGGCTTGCAAGACATCCAAGGCCAATTGCTGCCAACGCTCGATAGCAACCGGTTGATCATTCTGTTCGTTAGAAACGAATACCGTCACCGTGCCGTCAGGGCCTCGCCGCCGAGGTTTTCTACTACGAGGAGGTTGACTCAACTGCGCTTCGCGTTCTCGTAAGCGGTCACGATGTCTTGCACGATGCGATGACGCACCACATCTCCGGCTGTCAGTTTGACCCACGCCAAACCTTCAACCTCTCCCAAGATTTCTTCCAAGCCAAACAAGCCACTGCGACCGCCAGGCACATCTACTTGTGTGCTGTCGCCAGTGATCACAACTTTGGAACCAAAACCAATGCGCGTAAGAAACATCTTCATTTGTTCCGGCGTGGTGTTTTGCGCTTCATCAAGAATGATGAATGATCCATTCAACGTGCGACCACGCATAAACGCCAGTGGCGCCACTTCAACGGTGCCGCGATCTAAAAGACGTTGCGCACCTTCGGGCTCGACCATGTCGTAAAGCGCGTCATAAAGCGGTCGCAGATAAGGATCAACTTTCGCCATGAGGTCGCCGGGCAAAAAACCAAGTCGCTCGCCGGCTTCAACTGCCGGACGCGTGAGAATGATGCGATCAACTTCTTTGGCTTGTAACGCTTGAACGGCCATCGCTACCGCTAACCAACTTTTACCCGTACCGGCCGGACCGACACCGAATGTCACGATGTTGTTGCGAATTGCTTCGATATAGCGCTTCTGCCCGCTTGTCTTTGGGCGAATCATTCGACCACGTGAACTGCGCAGCACATCATGCGAAAGAACTTCACTGGGACGTTCATCAGCGCGAATCATTTCGATACTGCGCTTCACCGCTGCTGGTTCAAGAATTTGACCTTGTTGCAAAAGCACAACGAGTTCCTCAAACAGTTGCGCAACCTTTACCGCCGAGTCTCCCGTCACGGTGATTTCATTACCGCGCACCAAAACATCAGCATCGGGAAACGAATCTTCAATAAGACGCAGCAACTCATCACGCTGACCGAGCAGACCGGTCATGAGGTGATTGCCGGGAACATGGACGTTGACTGTGGTCGAAGGCATTTGC
>JBEGMF010000082.1:0-2804 GCA_041183205.1 Actinomycetota bacterium
AACAAGCAATTCCCGCTATGCGTGATGCCGGCGAAGGTTGGATTGTGAATGTTTCGAGCGCAACCGCTCGTCATTTTGGTTTTCCGCCCCAAGAACTCGGAGTGCAAGGCACTACGACGGCAATGTACGGCGCATCTAAAGCGGCATTGAATCGAATCACTGACGCTTTAGCGGTTGAACTTTATGGAACTGGTATTCGCGTGAACAGCGTTGAACCGCGCGCCGCCGTTATGAGCGAAGGTGCGGAAAAATTGGTGGGCGGCACATTGCGTCCCGACCAAATCGAAACAATGGAACAAATGGTTGAAGGCACGCTCACATTGTGTGATTGCCCAGTGGATTACACCGGACGCATCGGCGTAAGCCTTGATCTCATTAGTGAATTTGGTGTTCCCGTTTTCGGCTTGAACGGTCAACCGCTGTAATTCGCTACTTGGCCGACATCTTGCTTCGGCCACTATGCTGACGGACCGCACATTGTTGCGACTGGCCCCCATCGTCTAGCGGCCTAGGACACCACCCTCTCAAGGTGGCGGCACGGGTTCAAATCCCGTTGGGGGTGCCACGCCGGCAAAACCGTTTCCAACAACAGCCGGAAATACAACTAGTGGATTGGCGAGAGTCGTGCGGGAACATGCTTGTGATACGGCGTTCCTGCGATTGGGTCGCGATGCGCGCTTGAAGTCAACTCATTCGGACCAACACCAACCGGTGATTCTTCCGGTGTCCGATGCACACCAAGTCCATTCGGCAGTGAGATATGCCCTTTTCGCATTGCCGGACTCGTCTCTATAACCACTTCGGCGCTGCCACGAGCTGTGGTGAGAACCGCTCGATCACCATCGGCCAATTGCAATTCATCGGCATCGGCTTTTGAAATTCGTAACGAACCTTCACGATCTTTCTTACGCCAATCAGGGGTGCGGAAAATTGTGTTCGCCGTAAACGACCGGCGCTCCCCTGCACTTAACACCAGCGGGAAATCGGGATCGCTTCCGGGTGGAGTTTGTGTGGCCAAGTCAGCCAACGCTTGCAACATCACTTCATTTTCGAGATGAACGCGACCATCAACAGTTCCAAGGCGAGCCCAAACATCGTCCGGATCGTCAACACTGAAAACTACGCCACTTGGACTTTGCAAAATTGCATCGAAGAGCGCTTCACCCAAATCTCCGGTAAAGCCTGCACGTTCAAGACTCGGCCCAAACTTCAACGCCGTAATGTTTGCCGCTCCCCATAACAATGCCGCTGATGACGCTCCATCGGGAAGCGTGGGGCCGAGCGTTCGATAAAGAATCACCGGTGTTTGGCGCGAGAGTTCGGGATATTGCGCCATAAATTCGAAATAGACGTCACGGAATGTGACTCGGTCTTTAGCAGCCGCTTCATGAAGCGGTGTTAAGTCGACATTTTCAAATACGCCGAGGGCTTCGACGATACGTGCATGAATTTCCGGTTCCGGCAATGTTCCCGGCAATGGCGCCGCCACGGGACGACGCAAATGGAAATAGTTGTGCGGAAATTCAAAGTTGAAAAATGTCGCTTCCCACTTTTCAAATTGTGAACTGGCCGGCAAGACATAGTCGGCATGCATCGCCGTTTCGGTCATGGCCACATCAATGACAACCACAAAATCAAGCGCATCGAGCGCTTCACGCATACGTGGGCTATCAGCCAGCGAATGCACCGGATTACCGGATTCAACAATCATCGCTCGGTAACGATCCGGATGATCAGTGAGGATTTCCTCCGCAATCACATTGCACGGGATAAGCCCAGCGATAATGCGGGCACCGGCTACCGGCGAAACTTTTTCTTTTTCGCCCTTTTTCGGACTGCCGCCAATTAACGACACCATTGAAGTGGGAATGTATTGCGCACCTGGTTTGGCGAAATTGCCAGTGAGCACCCAAAGCAACTTCTCGATGTAACTGCACAAAGTGGAATGCAGATTCATCTGCACACCGAGATCTTCAAAGACCGCCACGCTTGATGCCGATGCAATGCGGCGCGCCGCGCGACGAATGAGATCAGCATCAAGTTCGCAGATTGCGGCATAACGTTCGATATCAACGGCCGCTAAGACCGGTGCGAGTTGTTCGAAACCTGTTCCATGTTGATCAATCCACTGACGATTAACAAGACCTTCTTGATAGAGAACCGCGGCCAGCGCGGCCAAACACCAAGCATCCGTTCCCGGTTTCAACATCAAATGAAAATCAGCCAATTCTGCCGTTTCTGTTTTACGGGGATCAATGACGATCATCGATCGCGACGGATCGCGGCTGATGTCTTTTAGCGTTGTGCGGGCGCGGGGAATGCCATGTGACTGGTAAGGATTTTTCCCAATCCAGAGCGACACCTCGGCATGTTCAAAATCGCCACGAACACCGGCACCGAACATTTTTCCGTTCACCCAGAACTCGCCGGTTTTTTCCTGCGCTAGAGCATTGGATCGATAAACGCTCCCCAATGCCGCACGAGTAGCCGTGCTGTAAGCGCCGCTTAAGTGGTTTCCTTGACCACCACCGCCGTAATACACAATCGATTCGCCACCATGAAGATCACGCACGCGGGCTAAACCCTTCGCGACTTCGTTAATTGCAGTATCCCAATCAACCGCTTCGAATGTTCCATCGGCGCGCCGACGCATTGGCGTATCGAGGCGATGCGGACCGTTTTGATAGTGATCGAGTCGCAACGCTTTTTCGCATGTATATCCAGCGCTGGCCGGATGGGCTTTATCGCCCCGAATGCGATCGAATGTTTTTCCGTCTTCACCAATCCGAATTTCGATCCCGCAA
>JBEGMF010000083.1:0-7655 GCA_041183205.1 Actinomycetota bacterium
TTTATTGCTCAACACCCGAAATCCGGAACCGAAAAGTTTTGAATTCTTTTCATTAGTTAGTAAATTTATTACCCACGAAGTTCAACATGCAACTCAGGGCAATTTTGACCCTTGACATTTAGGATTCCGCTACTTCCAGAGCCCGTTAAATGTCCCACCGAAGGACAAATGAAAGTTTGCTAAACGCCGTTCCGTTTTGCAAATAATTCCACCGCTTAATAGGTCTGCAATGCGCAGAAGGGTTTTTAAGACTTCGGTGCAACTGGTTCATTCACCAACGCGGTCGCGCTTCCCTACTCGCCAGAACTACTGGCAGCAACACTGCGAGGTGACGGGCAGGTTCCAAAGTTTGGTCGACTATTGGCGAGCACCCATGCGGACGCTCCGTCATCAAAGCGCAAGGCATTGTTCGTTGCCGCAGTGAACACCACTTTGGATACGCACCAACCGGAAAGATTTTGGTTGAACGATGTTGCTTCAGAAAACATTTCGTGCATCGTTTCAACATTGCTGACGTTCCACGCCGAAAGATCTTGATTGAACGCAGCAGCACGCAAGAACATGCGACTCATATCAACAACGCTTGACGTATTCCACGCCGAAAGACTTTGGTTAAACACCGTCGCATCCGAAAACATGTCTTGCATCTCCGTAACACGGCTTGTATTCCACGACGAAAGACTTTGATTAAACGCAACTGCACCGGCAAACATTGCGCGCATCGAGGTAATGCTGGCGGTATTCCAACCAGAAAGGCTCTGATTGAATGCCGTTGCGCCGGAAAACATTTCCGCCGCATCAGTAAGCGACGTCAACGTCCAACTTTGCATGGCCTGGTTATACGCCGTTGCATCTTTGAACATGGCTTTCATATCGCTCACCTTGGCAACGTTCCATGAGTTGATCGATGAATTGAATGCAGCCGAGGATTGGAACATGCCCGACATCGTTGTCACATTGGATGTGTTCCAGTTTCCGATGTTCTGATCAAAACTTTTCGTGCCGCTGAACATGTCCATCATGTTTTGCACCTTGACCGTGTTCCAGTTGTTGAGCGGCTGATTGAAATTCTGCGTGAGCGCGAAGGTTCCCGTCATTTTCGTTACGTTGGCAACGTTCCATGAATTGATCGGCTGGTTGAATTGACCGGCCCCGAAAAACGTTTGCGTCATGTCGGTAACGTTCGAAACATCCCAATTCGTGATCGCCGAATTGAACAACTCCGCCAAAGCAAAGGTTTGCAAAAGCGTCGTCACATTCGAAGTGTTCCAACTATTCAACGGACGATTGAATTTCACCGCACTTGAGAATGTGTAGGAAAGGTTCGTCACATTGGAAACATTCCAAGCATCGAGGGGTTGATCAAATACCTTCGCTTTGTAAAACGTGCGGGTAAGAGAGGTGACGTTCGCGGTATTCCACGATCCAATCGGCTGATTAAAGCGCTCAGCGGCTTCGAACGTGCTCGACAAATCAGTAATACGAGAGGTGTCCCATTTACTGATATCTGTTGCGGCGGTGTTTGTTGAATCAATATTGAAAATCGATGCTCCCCTAAACATTTTCGCAATATCGGTGACGGTGTTCGGAAGCACACTCGGAACTGATTGCAAATTGGTTGCGTCCTCAAATGCCGCTTTGAAACTGGTGACGCCGGTAGTACCGAACGATTTCACCGCCGTAATTTTTTCTCGCCCCGCACAGTCCCCGGTGAAAACTCCAAGACAACCACTCTCGCTGTCGACACCGAAGCGAGAGAACGTTCCGTAAATTTTGATTTCAAACACACTTCTATTGGTGTACTCACAAGAGATAGTCGGTCGATTCGCAACCGGCGTAGCCGAAGTGGTGCAGTTTTGTCCGGCGCCGCCCCAGCGGATTTTCACATTCGCGTCTTGGCTAAGCGGCAGCGACACCAAGCGTCGACCGGGGTTGATTCTGGTATCAACCACTAACACCATTGGATCGCCAATTATCACTTCTGCTGATGCCGTGGACCATTGCGATACACCGGCCGCATTTATTGCCGCCACTTGAAAAAGCAGACTGTCGCGCAAAGCAAAACCACTAAATGATTTCGATAACGCGGTTGATCCCGTATCAAGCGGGCTCGACCAAGTCACTCCATCATCGAATGATCGACGAGTGCGATAACCAGTAATTGCACTGCCACTATCGGATGCAGGCGCCGTCCACGTTAAAGAAATAGAAGTAGAAGAAACCGTGGCCGCAGCTGCTGTTGGCTGGCGAGGAACGTTGGCGATTTGCACCGGTGATGATTTAGCCGATGCCGGTGAACTTCCGGCTTCGTTGGTGGCGGTAACGGTGAACGTAAAAGTTTCGCCGAGAGGGAAACCAGTTAATTGACAAGAACCGCCTTGTTCCGCCACTGGCGATCCCGATTGAGAGGCAGCGATCAAACACGTCTTTCCCGCAACTGCATTGTTCGACGAATCAAACGTTTTCACTTCAAAGGAAACAAGATCCAGAAACCCATTGTCGCCATGACGAATTGCCGTTGCTGGTGGTCGCACCGAAACAGTCAGCGTTCCACCTGCCGGCGACACGGCACCAACCGTCACTGTTGGAGCCGATGGCGCAACGGGCACGCCACTTCCCACCACAACTTTTGCCGACACTTCCGACCAGGCTGAGTCGCCAACGGCGTTCATGGCGGCAACTTGGAAAAGCAATCGATCGCCACCCGTTAAATCGGAAATGGTTGCTGAAGTTTTTGTTGACGTGATGGTGGTTGCCACTGACCACGTTGCACCATCATCGCTTGAGCGACGAGTTTTATAGCCAGTGATTGCACTGCGACCATCAGCATTGGGCGGAGTCCAACTTAATGTCACCGATGTTGCGGCTGATGTCGCCACAACGTTGGTTGGTCGATCCGGTGCCGTTGGCAATGGAACCGTTGAGGTTGTCATCGCCGTTGATTCCGGCGTGGTGATTACAGGTGTCGATGGAATGAGTGGCACATCACTGCCACTCAAAACCTGCATTGGGAGTGATGCGGGCGCTTTCGGTTTGCTTACACCGGGCAGTGCAAAGTTGGTCGGCGGTGTTGGTGCCGGCACTGTTGGTGTGGTGGTTGCGCGATTAGGTTGACTCGGCGTTTCTGCCTCGATCGCGGGCACCGGTGAATTCTTTAGCGAGTCTTCATGTGGACACTCCTCTCGCCAAAAAACCACGCCAGAAGAATGAGCACAACGAAGCCCAACAGCAAAAAATAATTGCGCCCTGAGCGAATTTGTTTTCCACCACTGGCGTTAATTGGCGCGAAGCGAATGAATAGCCCGACAGCGATTCCTATCAATATGACGATGAACGGCAAATACGGCCAGGGCGCGCAGTGGAACGGATTAGAGAGCGCAGACAGAACTAACACGATCGACGCACATCCAAACTCAATCCGTACTCGCTTGTTGCTGGTCAGGAAACGTCCTGCGAGTGACTAAGTAAATTTGCTAAACGCGGTTCGACAATGCAAATAATTCGACCGCTTAATAGATCTGCAATGCGCAGTAGGAAGGTCACGAACTCGGTGGTGGGCGTTGAGGGACTCGAACCCCCGACCCTCTCCTTGTAAGGGAGATGCTCTAGCCAACTGAGCTAAACGCCCGAGAGCGCAGCATCGTAGACCAACATGCTGGCCGACGAAAATTTCGCTATCGCTGCAAATTAAAAACGGCTGCGGGTGGCCAAAATCTGTTCCAACAATTCAGCATTGGCCGCCGCAATGGGTCGGCGACGATCTGAATGTTCGAGCGTCACTAAATCGCGATTTTCAAAATCGGCCATCACGGCGCCGGCTTCAGTGCAGACCAACATGCCGCCGAGGTAATCCCAAGAACCATGCGCGCTTTTCAATGTGCAGTCCATATAACCGTCAACAACTCCGCATGCCACTGCACATAAATCAAGTGCGCATGCACCAAGTGCGCGGAATTGTTTCCAACCCAACCAACCGGGGGGCAATCCCGACATAGCAAGAAGCGATTGCGAAAGTTGCGTGACCTTCGAAGGTTGAATTGCTTCACCATTACGACGCGCCCCGCCACCGCGCACTGCATCGAACCGATCACCCGTTGCCAAGTTCACTACTAACGATGCGCGCGGACCATCAGCGTCAACCGCACACAAACTGGTGGCATACCAAGGAATGCCGCGACTGGCATTAGTTGATCCGTCGACCGGGTCTAGCACCACACAAATTTCTGCTTCGGGACGATGACGACCCGACTCTTCACTTAATACGCCAAGTCCGGCGCGTTCTAACACGGCCAACGCGGCAGCATCAGCGGCGAGATCAGAGTGATATTGGCTGGCAGTTGTGCCCGCTAATCCCCAATCGGAAAGATCACCTAACGCTTGGGTAATTGCCGATGCGGTCTCGTCGAGTACCTCTCGCAATGTTTCATCGTTCACCGTTTCACTTTAGTTGGCAGTTATCGAGTTCGATGATGCCGAAGCGACCGATTCTCCCTTTGCGTTTACGGCCGTCACTCGGAATGTGAGTGATGTGCCGGTGGTAAAGCCGTCCATCACAATCGCGGTTGAGGCCGATCCCACTTCACCAATTTTGCGTTGGGTGAAGCCAGATGGCGCAGTCGCATCGGCCGTGACCAAATAGATGTAGTAGTCAACGATCGGCGCTTCGCCAGTGGAAGTAGGAGCTGACCAATTTAAGTTGATATCGCCGCTATTGGTTCCGAAACTGGCCGTCACTGATGTCGGCGCATTTGGCACTGTCGGACACTTGCTCCAATTAGGACGACTGGTCACCCAAGCAGTCGTGTCGGCATCAAACTTGATTGGTGCCGTGCGAATCGCCGACACACACCATGCGGCCAAACTTTGGTTAAACGATGACGCACGATCAAACATGCCACCCATCGTTCTCACCCGTGAGGTGTCCCAACTCGCCAATGGTTGATTGAATGCCGATGCCCGCTCAAACATATTGCTCATTGTTTGCACATTGCCGGTGTTCCAGCTGTTGATTGATTGATTGAACGCCGATGCTCCGGCAAACATACCTTGCATCGACGTGACATTGGCCGTGTTCCAGTTGTCGAGCGAATGATTAAAGGCCGACGCTTCGCTGAACATCCAATCCATATTGGTGACATGGGAAACGTCCCATGAATTGATTGACGAATTAAATCGCGACGCACCATCAAACATTGCTTCCATGGTGGTAACTGTGCTGGGAACGCTGGTGGCCACCGTTGTGAGGTTGGTCGCACCCTTAAAGGCTTTGAAATATGAAGTGGCACCAGTGTCGCCAAATGATTTCACTTCTGTGATCTTGTCGTTACCAACATAGGAATCCTCTTCGGCCCGCAATCCGAATCTTGAAAATGTGCCGATGATCTTGATTGTGTGCACACCGTTCGTTGCATAGGTGCACGAGGCCGTGCCGGGATTGACTCGTGCCGAAATCGTTGCCGGACAACCAGTTCCCGTGCCACCCCAATCGATACGCGCTTCGGCATCACTACTTAATGGCAACGAAACGGTTGTGCCGGTTGCGCCCTTCGTCGTGTCAACAACCAACGTCATAGCGCCACCTGTTGAAATAACACTTGAGAGCGTTGAAGAAGTAGAGAGACCTTTAATGTTTTTCGCCCGCACTTTAATGGTGTAACTCGTTTCTTTTTCGAGACCGGTAATGGTTAACGATGTCCGGTTCGACCCGACGAGAATCTCCCGAGGACCCGCAGAGTTATCGGGTGATGAAACTCCATCAGCGGCAAAGACCGAAATTTGATAGTCGGTAATTTTCGCTCCCCCATCTGCTGGAGCCGTCCAACTCAAGGCAACCGTTGTGCTTCCAGCCACACCAGAAACACCGGTTGGAGCGCCAGGAACTTGCGGGCACACCCCGAAATTCGGACGACTATCACTGAGGGTCCATGCAGTGGCACCGGTAGCAAAGTTGACGGCATTGTTCGTTACGGCATTGAGCACAACTTTGGCGACACACCAGCCGGAAAGATTCTGATTAAACGATGTGGCCCCCGAAAACATTTCGTGCATCGTCACAACATTGCCGGTGTTCCACGTCGAAATGTCTTGATTAAATGCGGTGGCCCGCAAGAACATGCGGCTCATATCAACCACGCCACCGGTATTCCACGTCGTTATGTTCTGATTGAACGACGTTGCACCAGTGAACATGTCTTCCATCTCGGTGACCTTTCGTGTATCCCAAGCGGAAAGATCCTGATTGAATGCGGTTGCCCCGAAAAACATTGATCGTGTCGAGGTGATATTTGAGAAATTCCACGTCGAAAGGCTTTGATTAAACGAAGTTGCATCGCGGAACATTTCCGTAACTCCCGTGAGTGACGCGGTATTCCAACTCTGCATACTTTGGTTATATGCCGTTGCTCCGTAGAACATTCCGTTCATTTCGACAACCTTGGCAACGTTCCACGAATTGATCGACGAATTAAATGCGGCAGCGTGTTCGAACATGCTCGACATCTTGGTGACATTTCCCGTATCCCAGGTGCCAATGTTTTGGTTGAATTTTTTCGCCCCGAAGAACATGTCAGTCATTTCTTCGACCTTGGATGTATCCCATTGATTTAATGGCTGATTAAAGACATCGGCTAAGGCGAACGTGCGCCACATCCTCGTCACGTTTGCGACGTTCCATGAATTGAGCGGTTGATCAAACTTCTTCGCACCGAGAAATGCAAACGACATATCCGTCACTTTCGAAACATCCCAATTCGAAATCGGCGAATTAAATGCTTCGGCATCACTAAATGTTTGGAAAAGAGTCGTGACCTCAGCGGTATTCCAACTATTAAGTGATTGATTGAACTTCAGTGCTCCGGCGAAGGTGTAGGAGAGTTTCGTAACTTTCGACACGTTCCATGAATTGATTGGTTGATTGAAGGCTTTGGCCTGAGAGAACGTTCGATGAAGCGTCGTAACGTTACCGGTATCCCAATTTCCGATGGCCTGATTAAAGACCTCTGCGCCTTCAAATGTTGACGAAAGATCAGTAATCCGGGACGTATCCCATAATCCGATATTGGTCGCCACTGCGTTGCTTGGGTCGGCATTAAAGGACAGCGCTCCTTTAAACATCTTTGCAATATCGGTAACAGTGTTGGGAAGAGTGCTTGGCGCCCACTTCAAACTCACGGCATCTTCAAAAGCCGCTTTGTAACTGGTTGCGCCGGTCGTGCCGAACGACTTCACCGCCGTAATTTTTTCTCGACCCGCACATATCCCAGTGAAACCGTTGAGACAGCCAGTGTCGATATCGGTTCCGAACCGCGTGAACGATCCATAAATCTTTATTTCAAAAACTCCGCCGGTGTTGTAGTCGCATTGAATAGTTGGCCTATTTGCAACTGGTGTTACTGACGATGGGCAATTTCTGCCGTCACCGCCCCATTTAATTTTCACATTGGCATCTTGACTAAGCGGCAACGCGACTCGTTTACTTGGTGCATTGATGCGCGTATCCACTTCTAACACCATTGGGTCGCCGACCGTTACTTCCATGGTTGAACCAGACCACACAGAATCTCCCGCAGCATTTACCGCGGCGACTTGAAAGAGCACGGTGTCGCCACTGTTGAATCCTGCGATCGTCACCGACGGAGATGAGGAACCAGTCGCCG
>JBEGMF010000084.1:0-7156 GCA_041183205.1 Actinomycetota bacterium
TGCTTGACCTCGCCAAGAAAGATCGGTGTCTTCGTAATAGAGAAAGAATCGCTCATCGAACAGGCCCACGTCATCGAGATACGCCGGTCGGAACAGCACCGATCCCCCACACCAGGCGAAAACATCTTGGGGCGTTTCGAACTGTCCGTCATCGCGTTGCAAAAAGCCACGATCTGCTCCCGCCCCGTCAGAGAAAACAATGGAGCCGGTGTTGTTGATGACATCAACGGTTTTGCCACTAACAGGAAACGAACAATACGTATCGGCGGAAGTCACGATGAAGGAATGGGTCTGCCCATTCACGGTTACCTCAACCGGAATTGTTGAAGGTCCGCGCAATGTGAATTCGATAACGCCATCGGCTTGGGCATTTTCGAAAGGCACTCGCACCGTTGCTTGCGGCGCTAACCATTCAAACAACACATCACCATCGGGTTCACGCCCATACGCTCCTTCACCGCCCTGCACGGTGGACCACACATCAACGCCGTCGCGCACAACGCCGTGCAACTGCACACCTAATTGACGCGTATCCGAACCAGGTGGATTGAAAAGGGGCGACGAAACATTCACTTCCACAAAGTGCGGTTCAAATACCATCTTCGACGAAACCGCGCCCAGTTTCGCTTCGCTCTCTAACTCACGAACCAAAGGCAACAGCCAGCCCGGTTCAACAAAGGCATCGTTGTTAACGAGACCCACATAATCGATATCGTCCCGATCGCCCATTGCATAGTTGTTGGCGGGAAATCCTTCGTTTTTCTCCACTCGCAGAACACGCACGGTTGAGCCGGGCTTTTGCAAAGTGGCGGCCACATGATCGGTGGAGCCGTTGTCCACCACCACAATGGTGACGGTTAATTCAAGATCGTCAGCGCGGGTTTCGAGTTTCTGTAAATGCTCCACGCAACGAAGCGTCATATCGCCACCGTTGTAATTGAGCACCACCAATCTCACACGTCGTTTTTGGGGTGCTGGTGGCGTAGAACTCACTCCATGAGCATAGGCGGCGATGCTTTGTTGCTTTCGGCAAGTTCGGCTTAAAGAGCGCCAATATCGCGCAGTAATTGCGCAAGTGGAATACGAAAATCATCCATCGGTGGCAGACCTAATGCCCGCATGGCTGCATTATCGAGCACCGAGTTTGCTGGGCGCGGTGCGGGGCGCGGTGGTTGTAATTGATCGGTTGTAATAGGTGTCACACGATCTGGGTCGGCACCAATCTGACGTAAAACCTCACAAGCAAATTCATACCAACTCACTGCGCCTGAATTGGTGACATGAAAAATTCCAGTTGCATTCAGTTCGACAAGTTCAACAATGCGAGCTGCGAGATCACGAGCAAATGTTGGACATCCTCGTTGATCATCAACGAAGGAAAGCCGTTCGTGTTCTTTTTCCAATCGCAAAATGGTCTTCACCATGTTGTTGCCATGCGCGCCGCACACCCATGCCGTGCGCGCCACCATGTCAACAGCCCGCGCATGTTGTTCGCCGGCCAATTTGGAACGTCCATATACCGATTGCGGATTAGTGCGATCGGATTCAACATACGCACCGTTCTTTGTGCCGTCGAAAACATAATCAGTGGAGATATAACAAATACGCGCTCCACATTTTTCGGCCGCTTCCACCAGATACTTCATGCTGTCGGCGTTAACCGCCATTGCTTTCTCTGGATCGGATTCGCATAAATCAACTGCCGTCCACGCCGCCGCATGCACGATGTACTGCGGCTGCAGGTCATGCACCAGCGAAAGCACAGCCTCACGATCTTCAACAGGCAATTGTTGGTGATCAACACCGGTCACGTCGTAATTACGGGCGGCGAAAATTGGAACGAGTTCACTACCTACTTGGCCACCAGATCCGGTGACGAGAACGCGGTTGGTCACGGCTTTAGCGGTTCCCACCAGCTGCGCTGCTGGCGATACCAATCAACGGTTTCGGCCAGCGCTTCATCTAACGAACGTGACGGCGTCCAACCCAAGGCTTTGGCTTTTGAACAATCGATGGAATAGCGGCGATCGTGGCCGAGACGATCTTGCACATAATCGATTCGCTCTTCACCTACACCTAAAAGGGCAAGGATTTTCTCGGTGAGTTCACGGTTCGTGGTTTCGTTACCGCCACCGATGTTGTAAATCTCGCCGATCTTGCCTTTACGCAACACCACATCAACGCCAGCACAGTTATCCATAACATAAATCCAGTCACGGATGTTGAGACCATCACCATAAAGAGGCACGTTTTTGCCGTCTAAAAGATTGGTGACAAAAAGCGGAATGACTTTCTCCGGGAATTGATACGGACCAAAGTTGTTCGACGAACGAGTAACCAGTACCGGCACGCCATAGGTTTCGGCATATGACAGTGCAATTAAATCGCTACCCGCTTTTGACGACGAATACGGGCTGCGCGGTTCTAAGCGATCGGTTTCGGTAAACGATCCTTCTTCGATTGATCCGTACACTTCATCAGTTGAAATATGTAAGAACCGTTCAACACCAACTTGGCGCGCCACATCACACATCACATTGGTGCCGCCGCAATTCGTGCGAATAAAGGTGTCGGGATCGACAATGGAACGATCAACATGGCTTTCAGCGGCGAAATGAACAACCACATCGTGGCCATCCATGGCCGCTAACACTGCGTCACGATCGCAGATATCGCCCTTGATAAATGAAAAGCGCGGATTGGATGCAACATCATCGAGGCTCGACAAATTTCCGGCATAGGTAAGCGCATCAAAGACCGTTACCGAATCGTCAGAGGTAGAAAGCACATGACGCACATAGTTCGAACCAATAAATCCGGCGCCGCCGGTCACCAGCATCTTCATCGCGTTTCACTCACCTTTACTGCTCAAGACCGAAGTTGCCAATGGGGTTGCCATTGCGGCTCAATGGCGGCGCGCATCGGATTGTTTTGATCGCGGGCCGAAAGAATGGGATCAACCACTCCCCAATCGGCGCCAACGGCCGGATCATTCCAAGCCACACCGAGTTCATCGGCGGGGTTGTAATAGCCATCTACTAAATACGTGATGGTCATATCTGTAAGAGCAGCAAAGCCGTGGGCCACACCTGGCGGAATGAACACACCACGATGACTATGCGTGCCATCACTTTGGCGGCCAAGGTCGATCCATTGGGTGGCGCCGTCAGTAGGCGAACCGGTGCGAAGGTCATGCAAAACAACACGGGCCGTACCGAATGGCACGTACCAGTAATCGGCTTGATGCAAGTGATAGTGCAATCCAACAACGGCACCGGCTTGGCGGTCGCCGCGATTGCCTTGAATCATTTCGCGTCCCTGCGGAAACCATTCGCGACGATAGGTCTCAACGAAAAAGCCGCGTTCGTCGCCATGAATTTGGGGGTCGACGATGTAGACACCTGCAATGAGATCTGACTCAGTCACCGTAGCCACAGCGTTACTTCCCCGTTTCTCTCCGGTTAGTCAGCATAGGCGACCCCACCGTTGAGATTGGGCTGTTATCAGCCGTCGAAACAGCCCAATTCGGTGCGGGTACTGGGCGATGCCGAATCAATCGCTCGCAAACAAAGCCTTTGCGGACCGTCGCCCACTCTCGGCAGGATCACCAAAAAGCCACGATCAGCGCCGGTTCCGAAGAAGGCACCAACATCGGGACGGAAGCGATTGGCGGTGAGTTGACGAACTTGTCCGTTTAAAACCATTTCAATCTGAATTGGCGCGTCGGTGTCGAGATCAAGTGCCCAACCAGTTGCGAAGACCAATCCGAATCCGCTGCCGAACCAATCAACAAAGCCCATGGGTGCGAATGCATTCGTGCCTGGAGCAACAACGTTGAGTGTGCGACAACCAATTTGTGAATCAACACCAGCGCCAGCATTGATGGCCGTGACACAAACTTGGCGACGACCAGGTTGCGCGGGAACGGTGAACGAAAAGCCGCGGTTAGAACCAGCACCCGGAATGACCGCACCAACGTCGGGGCGTGATGTGTTGGCCACGGTTTGGGAAACTTGAACACCATCGATCGAAATGTTCAGTGTGTTGGATTGCGCCGAATCAGGATCGACCACCCATCCGCTCATCGAAACTGAATTCGCGGTTGCCGTTGCGGAATCGATGAATCCGATTGGTGACGCGTTTTGCACATTGACTTGGCGACAACCGATTAACGAGTTAGAGCCCGGACCTTGATTGATGCCGAAGACACAAACATTGCGCAAACCACCTGCAGCCGGGAAGGTGAAATTAAATCCTCGGTTTGATCCGAACATATTGCCGAAGACGGCACCAACATCGGGACGCGATTGATTGGCATCAGCGCCGCCCACGATTTGTCCGTCAATATAAATATGTAAGAAGTTCGGCGTTTGTGAATCGGGATCGATTGACCAACCCGATGCCGACACTGTTCCCACACCACCGGTTACCGAATCGACATAACCAAACGGACCGCCACCGGCATTGTTGCCCGCCATTGCGGCTAACGCACCTTCGCTGCAGCAAAACACGTTCACGTCGCTACGCCAAGGAATACCCGGCACTGTTTCGACGCTGGTGTATTGCCAGAACGTCCAGTTCGCCCAACCACGCACAACCGTGGGAAGTCGCAACGGATTAAACGTGTCGCAGAACATCGAACCTAATTGCGTCTGACAGGTGTAATCCGCCACCCAAAGACGGCCGTTACCTGTGATATCGGCCGGCATACCTTGCGGAATGTATTTATTGATATAGCCGTTGCCGGTATAGATGACTGGATAGCGACCGGTTAGACGAAACACTTCATTGTTGAAACGACGAACCCATTCAATGATGAAACCGCCGATGTACCGCTGAATACCGATATCGGTTGAGTAGTACGCAACACCGTTGCCATCAACCATTGGCTCTTCTAAGTCGAGCATGGGTGGCAAATCGACAGGACCGGTTGATGTGCCGGCACGGGCCACAAAGAACCGTGCTTGAGCTTCAGCCGACGAAAGATCATCGGTCGGACGGGCGTAGTGATAAGCGCCGCGATACAAGCCAGCGGCACCCGCGCCGTTCCAGTCTTGCGAGAAACATGGGTTGTTATATGTCGTCTTTTCCGTCGCCTTCACATAGGCAAAGCGATGACCGGCAGCGGCGACTTGGTTCCAATCGATCGGAACACCACAGTTCAAAATGGTGGAACCGGGGTGTTGCCAACTAGAGACGTCAACACCACGCACCCATGCTCCGGCCGGCAATGTTGTGGCTAAAAGCGTTCCGACAATGGCAAAGATCACCAAGGCGCGCGCAACAATTCGGGGTCGCTTCGCACTGCGCGCCAAAGTTTCGCCATTTCCGTCCATGCGTCTAACGCTAAACCACGCCCTTACCGAAAGAAAAGTCACCCCCCGAAAGAATTGGCAAAATTTCCGCAAAATTGTTCTAAAAATGCCAACTGCGGAAAGTTCAGTTGCCGTTTAGCGTTGGGAAATAACGATAACCGAGTGATCTCCCACCATTAAATGATGAGACTCTTCGTCTACTCCAGTGACTTTCACTTCTTTGCCAATAAGTGAACCAGTTAGCGATCGAACGTTTGTAATTGAAGATTCTTCCAACACGATCGAATTTGTAATCGTCGAATCGGAAATTTCACATTCAAAATAAATAGACGTGAACGGACCGATATGTGAATTTTCAATCACTGAATTGCGGCCCACAATGCACGGACCTTCCAAAGTTGAATTACGCACGGTTGCGCCCGGTTCCACCACCACAATGCCGCTCATCTTTGTGGACGCATCAACCGAACCTTCAATGGAAGTTTCCAGCATTTCGAGCACTAACCGATTGCCCTCTAACAGTGGTTCGAGTTTGCCGGTGTCTTTCCACCAGCCATCCAAAATTTCATGACGGACGCGATGGCCATTATCGATAAGCCATTGAATGGCATCGGTGATTTCCAATTCGCCGCGCGGTGACGGCTCGATTGCACGCACCGCCGTGTGAATTGTTTTGTCAAACAAATACACACCTACGAGCGCCAAATCGGATTTGGGATTTTCTGGTTTTTCAACGAGTTCTTCAACATCGCCGCTCTCACCAATGACGGCAACACCAAATCGTTGCGGATCCGGAACACGCGCCAAAAGAATTTGCGCGGCCGCTCGTTGCGCTGAGGTTGCATCTGCTTCGAATTGTTGAACGAATTCAGCAATGCCTTGACGTAACAAGTTGTCGCCGAGATACATCACAAAGTCGTCGTCGCCGAGGAAATCCTTAGCGATCAACACGCAATGTGCGAGACCTAACGGCGCGTCCTGCGGGATATAGGTGACTTTGGCGCCGAACTGACTGCCATCGCCTACCGCAGCGCGAATTTCCGGACCGGTCTCACCGGTGATGATGCCGATTTCGGTGATACCCGCTTCGACCATGTCTTCAATGCCGAAATACAAAATGGGCTTATTCGCTACCGGCACCAATTGTTTGGCGCTGGTGTGTGTGATTGGACGCAAACGAGTGCCTGCGCCTCCAGAAAGAATGAGCCCCTTCATGGGTTCTTGTTTATCAGCGCAGATTCAATTGCGCCGAATCCCCTAAAGAGTGGCGCACCAAACGAGGCGATTCGCACCGGCAGTTCCGGCGACATTCACAAAGTGAACGCAGACATTGGTGGGCGTGGCCGGCAACGTCACAGTTGCGTTAAATCCACGGTTCGGTCCGAACTGCGGATACACCCAACCGACATCCGGTCGAGATGCATTTGCCGAAACCACGGTGCGTTGCGGTTGAAAGAACGGGCCGACGTTGACATGCACTTCAACTGGTGACTCGCTATCGGGATCGAACGTCCAGCCCCAGAATGTGGCTTGGTTGCCGTTGCGCACTGCCCCATCAACAAAGCCCATCGGCGCGCCCGTCAACATGTTGATGTTGCGGCAACCCATTGATGCATTTGCGCCCGCACCAATATTGCGCGCTGTGAAACAAACTTGAACCGGACTGTTTCCTGTCACGGGTAAATCAACTGCGAAGCCGCGATTGCTACCAAAGAGCGGAAAGACACTTCCGACATCGGGGCGTGATCCATTCGCCGTCACGTTATGCACCACTCCGTTGATGGACACATCAAGTCCAACTGCCGATGCCGAATCGGGATCCGCCGCCCATCCAGCCACAT
>JBEGMF010000085.1:0-5907 GCA_041183205.1 Actinomycetota bacterium
TTTCAATATCAATCAACATTCCGAGCACAGTGTTAATTAACGTGACGGCTTCGGCGCCGGCACTAATTGCCGCTTGCGCAATTGTCGCCAAATCAGCAACGTTGGGACTTAACTTTGCCCAAAGTGGTTTACCGCAACTGGCCGACGCTTCAATTGCTTCGGCAGTGGTATGCGGTGCATGCGAAAACATGCGATTGCGATCGTGATGGTTGGGACAGGAAACATTTACTTCCACCGCTACCACTGGCGCGTCGCGCAACATTTCCGCAGCGCGAGCGTAATCATCGATCGTTGATCCCCAAATGCTGGCAACAACTACGGCGCCCGTGGCTACGACATCAGGAAGTTCTTTTTCTTTCCAATACTCAACGCCGGGACCTTGTAAACCCACTGAATTCAACATGCCAGCCGGTGTTTGATGCACACGCGGTGCTGGGTTGCCAGGCCACGGCTCGGGATAAAGCGACTTCACCACTACTGCGCCTAATTGCGAGAGATCGAAATAAGCGCTGAGTTCATCTCCATGCCCCGCTGTTCCCGACGCGGTCATCACTGGATTTTTCAGTGACACCGAGCCCACTTGAACAGCGAGAGAAGTTGGTGAAGTGGTCATTGTGAACCTGCTTTCACCCCTTGATGGTATTGCTGCAGTGGGCGTACTTCGAGTGAATGTTCTGCTCGGTCGGCCATACCACCAACCGCAGCGAATGCCGCCGCGGCCGTAGTAAGCAGCGGAATGTTATGACGACCGGCTGCCGCCCGAATATGTGCACCATCAGCGCGCGGACCGCGTCCTCGCGGTGAATTCACCACCAGAACGACATCGCCGCTTTCAATGAGATCAACGGCATCTTGGCCATCGGGTTCGCCGATCTTGGCCACCACTGTTTCAACTTCAATGTTGCGCTGACGTAGCAACGCAGCGGTTCCGGAAGTGGCCGCAATAGTGAAACCAAGTTGACGGAATTTCTCCGCAGCTTTCACACCTACTTCTTTGTCGCGATCAGCGAGCGAGAGGAAGACGGTTCCTTCACTGGGAAGTTTCGTGCCCGCCGCTAATTGCGATTTAGCGAACGCTAAACCGAACGTTAAATCAATTCCCATAACTTCACCGGTAGAACGCATTTCCGGCCCGAGCAATGCATCGGCTTCTGGGAAGCGACTGAATGGAAGGACTGCTTCTTTCACGGCAACATGGTCGCCTTGTACAGGATTAGTGAGAAGTCCTTCGTCGCGCAATTGCGCTAGCGAAGCACCCATCATCACTCGGGCCGCCACTTTTGCTAACGGTACGCCCGTCGCTTTGGCCACAAAAGGAACAGTGCGCGATGCACGGGGATTGGCTTCGATAACAAAAACTTGGCCACTCTTCACCGCATATTGCACATTAAGTAAACCAACGACACCGAGTTCATCGGCAATACGTCGCGAGTAATCCGTGAGCACTTGAATTGTTTCGTCGCTTAACGAATAAGGCGGAATCACACAGGCCGAATCACCGGAATGCACACCGGCTTCTTCAACATGTTCCATGATTCCGCCGATGATGAAATCACCGGTGTGATCACGAATGGAATCAACATCAACTTCGGTGGCATCTTCCAAAAAGCGATCGACTAACACCGGACGCTCGGCGGAAAGTCCACCTTCTTTTCCAAGACTGCCGAATCCAGCCAGTTCAGCCATGGCCCGCTCTAAACCTTCATCGTCATAAACGATTTCCATTGCCCGGCCACCTAAGACATAACTTGGGCGCACCAGAACGGGATAACCCACCCGAGAGGTGATCTCGGCAGCAGTAGCAAAATCGGCGGCCGTACCACCCGCCGGTTGAGGAATCTCCAGTCGCGCACATAACGCGTTCCAACGTTCACGGTCTTCAGCCGAATCGATGGAGTCGGATGATGTTCCGGCTACCAACGCCGGCGGCAATGAACCCGAAAGTTTGAGTGGTGTTTGTCCGCCAAGTGACACCACAATGCCCACTGGATTTTCCGCGTCAATGATGTTGAGTACATCTTCTTCGGTGAGCGGTTCAAAGTAGAGACGATCCGAAGTGTCGTAATCGGTTGACACGGTCTCTGGATTGCAATTGACCATGATCGTTTCAAAGCCGGCATCACGCAGAGCAAACGATGCATGCACACAGCAGTAATCAAATTCGATTCCTTGACCAATTCGATTGGGGCCGGAACCCAAGATCACAACTTTGGGTGCATCGCTTGGTCGAACTTCGTCTTCATCTTCCCAAGTTGAATAGTGATACGGGGTCGACGCTTCGAATTCGGCGGCGCAAGTATCAACGGTTTTATAAGTGGGACGTAAACCAAGCTCTAAGCGGCGTTGCCGCACCTTGGGCATCTCGACATTCCATAAGTACGCCAGTTGCGCATCGGAAAAGCCGAGACGCTTGGCGCGGCGCCAACCGGCGCGATCAAGATCAGCGAAACCGGTTTCGGCCAACACTTCGCGCTCTTCGATGATGGCCATCATTTGGTCTAAGAACCACAGATCGACGCGGCTGTGTTCATAAATCGTTTCCAACGGAATATGGCGACGCAGACATTCACCTAATTGGAAAATTCGCTCGGGCGTCCCTTTTGTAATGAGTTGCAGAAGTTCATCATCAGGAATTTCGGCCAGCAATGCCTCCGCCGGATCGCAATTCAAACCAAAGCGACCTTGTTCGAGCGAGCGCAATCCTTTTTGTAACGATTCACAGAATGTGCGGCCGATACTCATGACCTCACCCACAGATTGCATTTGGGTTCCCAAAACGCCGGAAGTTCCTGGGAACTTTTCAAACGCCCAACGCGGAATCTTGGTTACGACATAGTCGATTGTGGGTTCGAAACTGGCGGGTGTTTTTTTCGTGATGTCATTGGGAATCTCATCGAGGGTGTACCCCACCGCCAATTTGGCTGCGATTTTAGCAATCGGGAAACCAGTGGCTTTGGAGGCCAAAGCCGATGAGCGTGACACACGCGGATTCATTTCGATAACAACCATGTCGCCGTTTTCCGGATTGACGGCGAATTGCACATTCGATCCGCCGGTTTCCACACCTACGCGACGAATAACCGCAAACGCCGCGTCACGCATTTGTTGATATTCAAAATCAGAAAGTGTTTGCGCCGGGGCAACGGTGATGGAATCGCCGGTATGCACGCCCATAGGATCGAAATTTTCAATCGAACAGATGATGACGCAGTTATCAGCGCGATCGCGCATGACTTCTAATTCGTATTCTTTCCAACCGGCAATTGATTGTTCGATAAGAATTTCTGAAATTGGACTGGCATCAAGACCATAAGCCGCTTTCGTTTCGAACTCTTCCATCGTGGCGGCGATACCGGTACCGCGACCACCAAGGATGTACGCCGGTCGGATAACGACCGGTAAGCCAATTGAGCCAACGACGTTCATCGCTTCTTCAAGAGAATGGGCGGTCGCCGAAATGGGTGTGGCTAAACCGATTTCCGCCATAGCGCGCTTAAACAATTCGCGATCTTCGGCCGTTGCGATGGCTTCGGCATCGGCGCCGATAAGTTCGACACCGTAACGTTCCAATACGCCGGTCTCACTTAGCGTCATGGCGAGATTTAGCGCCGTTTGTCCACCCAAGGTTGGTAGCAATGCATCGGGACGTTCTTTTTCGATAATGCGCGTAATGACTTCAACATCAAGTGGTTCGACATAGGTGGCGTCGGCAAAGTCAGGATCGGTCATGATCGTGGCCGGATTCGAGTTAGCCAAAATCACTCGGTATCCCTCTTGTCGTAAAACGCGGCAAGCCTGTGTACCCGAATAGTCGAATTCACATGCTTGTCCGATCACGATCGGACCCGAACCAATTAACAAAATCGATTGGATATCAGTGCGCTTTGGCATTATCGCCGTCCCTTTTGAAAGTCATCCATCAATTCCGAAAACATGGTGAACAAATACGCCGCGTCATGGGGACCGGGCCCCGCTTCTGGGTGGTACTGAACACTGAACGCAGCTTCCTTTGCACAACGAATACCTTCAACCACTCCATCATTGAGATTGCGATGAGTGACTTCGACATCTTTCGTTAACGAACCATCATCAACGGCGTAATTGTGATTTTGCGAAGTGATTTCCACCGTTCCCGTTTCCAAACGACAGACCGGATGGTTACCACCGTGATGTCCGAAGGGAAGTTTGTAGGTGGTTGCACCCAAGGCAGTTGAGAGCAATTGGTGACCTAAACAAATTCCGAAGATTGGAACTTGTCCCAACAAACCTTCAATAATGCTCGGTGCACCCACAACGGCTGCCGGATCGCCGGGGCCGTTGGAGAGGAACACACCGTCGGGATTACGAGCCAACACTTCGGCCGCCGGCGTTTGCGCTGGCACCACTTCCACAGTGGCAATGCCCGATAGGTGTCGCAGGATTGTCGTTTTAATTCCGAAGTCATAAGCGACGACGCGCTTGGGAGTGGCAACACCGGTGAAGTCGACGACATAAGGATTTTTGGTTGTCACCAGTTCGGTCAGATTCTGACCAGAAGTGCCCGGTTCATTGCGCGCCGCAGTGCGCAAATCTGATTCGGCGGCGGTGCCGAATGCGCCCGGCATAGCGCCTGCATCACGCAGGTGTCGCGTTAAGCGGCGCGTATCAATACCGGCAATTCCCGGAACTTGCTTTGCCGCCAAGAATGCATCGAGATCAGCTTCAGCGCGCCAATTGCTGCGCCGACGGGCCAAATCGCGAATGATGACACCGCGCGTAAATGGACGCGTCGCTTCGTTATCGAAATCGGCGACACCGTAGTTGCCGATATGCGGATACGTGAAAGTAATGATCTGTCCCGCATACGAGGGATCAGTGATGATTTCTTGATAGCCGGTAAGCGCTGTATTGAAGACGACTTCACCCGTGGTGCAACCGTTCGGTGCCGTGGCACCAAATGCTTCGCCTTCAAAAACTTCTCCATCGGCCAGCACTAAAAGTGCAGGTTCAATTTTTTTGCCCGTCACTTCTGCGCCTTTCCATCACGAACGGTGGGAACTCCACATAACAACGTATGTTTCACTTTTCCTCGTAACTTTCGACCCGCAAAAGGCGAGTTCGTTGATCGACTGGCAAATTGCGTGGGATCAACAACCCATTCGGCGGCCGGATCAAATACCACTAAATGCGCCGGTGATCCTGGTTCGATCGTGCGACCATGAGCATCAGAAATCCCGGCAATCTCGGCTGGTATCCATGACATAGCCGCTAAGAGTTGCGTCATTGTGAGCACCTTCTTTTCGACCAGCTCGGTGATGCCGAGAGCTAAGGCTGTTTCCAAGCCCAACATTCCGCAAGGTGCGACATCAAAAGGTGCTTCTTTTACTTCCGCAGTATGGGGTGCATGATCGGTGGCAATGCAATCGATTGTTCCATCCGCAAGACCAGCCTTTACCGCTTCCACATCTTCTGCGCGACGCAAGGGCGGATTCACTTTGAAGACTGGGTTATAGGAAGCAACCTCAGCATGTGTCAGCGTGAAGTGATGCGGCGTTGCCTCAGCCGTTACCGGCAAACCTTTTTCTTTCGCCATGCGCACCAACTCAACCGCACCTTTGGTGGAGATGTGCTGAAAATGAACGCGCATATTGGTGAGCCGCGCTAATGCGATATCACGAAACACCATGAGTTCCTCGGCTTCGGCGGGTATACCTGGAATTCCTAAACGCGAAGACCATTCACCTTCATGCATATGGCCGCCTTCGGAAAGGGCTTCCACTTCGCAGTGCTGGGCCAAGACAACCGCCGGCGTTAACCCGGACGCGTATTCAAGTGCCCGTCGCATCAGACGATCGTCCTGCACACCACAACCATCATCGGTGAAAATACGCACACCGGCTTCAACTAATTCAGCCATGGGCGAAAGCG
>JBEGMF010000086.1:0-16259 GCA_041183205.1 Actinomycetota bacterium
CGCAATTGAAATTGTTTCCTCTTGGACTCCGGTCGCAAATCCAGCCGAAGACCAACCAATGGATTTAGGCACCAAAGCGGGTGGACCCGAGCGTTTGGTGCAGATTGCATTTGTGCGCGGCGATGTCACAAACGAAATTCAAAAAGTTCGCGCCTATACCGATGCCGTCGCCCAAGCAGGATTGGCCGATGTTCATCTTGTGGCACCGTTTTTCCGCACGGTGGTTGGAACCGATACCTACGTTGACGAATTGTGGTGAGCCATGAGCGTTGATCCGTTTTCTCCGGCGCCATTGGGTCCGCTCACATTAAAGAACCGCTTTATAAAAGCGGCCACCTTTGAAGGCGTGATGACTGATGGTTATGTCTCCCAAGAGTTAATCGATTTCCACTTGCGTCCGGTACGTGGCGGTATCGCCATGACAACCGTTGCGTATTTAGCAATTGCTCCTGAAGGTCGCACCAGCAAAGACACCATTTGGTTGCATCGCAAAACCTTGCCTGGTCTGCGCAAACTCACCGATGCCATTCATGAAAACGGTGCTTTAGTTGCGGGACAAATCGGACACGCCGGACCAGTCGCCGATGCCAAATCAAACGGTGTTCCCTCATTAGGTCCGAGCCGAATGTTCAATCCGGTGTCGGGCAAAGTCACGCGCAAAATCACACCGACCGAAATTGATCGCGTCATCGAGGATTACGCCAAAGGCGCAGCCATCATGACCGAGGCCGGATTCGACTCCATCGAAGTTCACCTAGCGCATAATTATTTGCTGTCGTCGTTTTTGTCGCCGAAATTCAACAAGCGTTCCGATGACTATTCCGGTTCATTAGAAAACCGTGCACGGTTTAGTCGCGCCGTTGTTGAGGCGGTACGCCAAGCCGCGGGGCCGCATATGGCCGTAACCGCCAAGATCAGTCTTGATGATGGCGTGGGCGGCGGCTTTAAGTTGCCCGAAAGTGCCGAGTTCGCACAAATGCTTGAGTCCGATGGCCACCTCGATGCGCTCGAACTCACCGGTGGGTCGTCATTAGCCAACCCTATTTATTTGTTTAAAGGTGAAGCACCGCGCAAAGAATTCGCCGACCAACTCGGCGGTGTCGCCAAACTCGGCTTCAAACTCTTTGGCAAAAAATTCATGCCTTCCTATCCATTTGAAGAGGCGTACTTCCGTCCGAAAGCTTTAGAAGTACGACGAAGCGTTTCGATGCCCCTTATTTTCTTAGGCGGAGTCAACAAACTCGCAACCGTGCAACAAGCCATGGATGACGGTTTCGATTTCGTCGCCATGGGGCGAGCCGTCTTGCGTGAGCCCGATTTAATTTTGCGCATGCAAGAAGGTCGCCAAATTGAAGGCAATTGCATTCATTGCAATAAGTGCATGGTGTCGATTTATTCCGGAAGTCGTTGCGTGATTGATAACCCGCATCCGATTGTGCCCAGTGGTCCGGTGGCGTGAACGAACAAGAACTCGCCGCCGCCGTTGATGTTCCCGCTTTAGAAAAGTGGATAGATGACAACGTCGGTGTGCGCAACGGTCCACTGCGGGTGTCGCACCTATCGGGCGGCTCGTCCAATCTCACCTTGCGCATCGACGATGACAGCAATTCCTATGTTCTACGACGCCCACCATTGGGTGCATTCTTGGCTACGGCCAACGACATGGGTCGCGAATTCAAAGTGCAGAAGGGGCTCTACCCCACCGATGTTCCCGTGCCTAAGCCCGTGGCTTTTTGCGAATCCGATGACGTTATCGGCGCGCAGTTCTACTTGATGGAATTTTTAGACGGTGTCGTTTATACCGACGCTGAAAAGGTGGCGCATTTAAATGAAGCGCAATCACGGGATGCCACCTTTGCCTTAATCGACAATTTGGCGAGGGTCCATGCGGTTGACTTTGAAAAGGTCGGACTTTCTGATTTAGGTAAACCAGAAGGTTTCGTGACACGCCAAGTTTCCCGATGGTGCGGTCAATGGGAAAAATCGAAACAACGCGATTTACCCGCCATTGATGAGTTAGCCCGTCGGCTTGAACGTTCTATTCCGACCACAAGTGATTCATCGATTGTGCACGGTGACTATTCGTTCAATAACACCATGTGGGATCGCAATGACCCCACCAAAATGATCGCCATTTTGGATTGGGAAATGTCCACTCTTGGCGATCCGCTTACCGATGTGGGAATGGTGGCGGTGTATTGGGGAGCCGCCGGCGAACGAATGTGGCGCGGGCGCTCCCCGCAACCTCATCGTGCAAACCCTGGCTTTGGCAGTGTTGATCAACTATTGGCTCGTTACGAAAAACAAAGTGGTCGAGCCATCGACAACATTGATTTTTATCAAGTGTTAGCGGTATTCAAATTGGCGATCATCACCGAAGGCGCATTAGCCCGCATACGACGCACGCGTCCCGATGAATCAACCGCCCATGTTGAACAAACCATTGCTGATTTGGCTGCGATTGCGTTAGAGATTGCTGACTCGTCGTCGATGCAATCATTACGCGGCGCCTAGGGCTGATCGATTACGCGAGTCTCGGTGAATTCAACTTGTAAATGACGCTGGCGGATCTTCCAGCCTTCATCACTATGTGCATAGTCGTCGAGATAGCGAATATGCATGACGTAATCCTCTAGTTGCCCGCGCTCATTTTTTTGAATGTGATGGGCTTGGCAATAGGTTTCACCTGTTGCTTGTGTTTCATCCACCGATGTGAACGTGGAATTCATCACATAGTGCATCGTCACTTCATAACGCGCCAGACCCGCAAAGGCTTCGGCGATTGCGGCACGCCCATGCCGAGAACGAACCGGTTCACTTTGTCCCCGGTGAAAAATTTCAAGCACTCCGTCGGGCAAAAAACATTGCGCGGCCGCTTCACCGTCAACCGTGTCGGCGGCCTTGGCATAGGCCAACACCAACGCGCGCAACTGATCGTTCATGGCCATTGTCATCAAGCACTCGTCGGCGGAGCGAACGTCCAACCTGGAAGCAAGCCCAAATCGGAACAAAGTTTCGGTGCGAAAATCCACTTACCCAAGAACTTGTCCGCTTCTTGATGCGTGGCCAACCATGCCACCACCTGACCGGTTGCTTCGGCGGGTTCGCTGCCATAACCAGATTCGTATTCGTCATCTGGTTTGGCCGCTTTACGCGCTTCGGTGACGACGTTGCCCGGATCAACATTGAAGGCGCGCAATCCTTGGCTGCGGTATTCGGCGTTGATGCCGCCGGCGACACGAGCAAAGGCGGCCTTGGAGGCGGAATACAAAATGCCCCAGCCACCCTCTCCCGGAGGCCCTTGCGGATCGAGACGGGCTGAGCCCGACACCATATTGATGATGTTGCCGCTACCCCGTTCAACCATATGCGGTAACACACCTTGAATTAACAAAATCTGGTGCATGAAGTTTCCGACCATTAGCGCCGTCATTGAATCAACAGTGAGATCAGCAATGCGATCGAGAGTGCCAACGCCGCGATAAATCGCGTTGTTGAACAACACATCAATTCGTCCCCATTCGCTAAGAACAGTTTTTGGTAATTGCTCAACCGATGCTCGATCAGATAAATCCATCGGCACGATTAAGGCGCGCTGATTGCGCTGCTCAACTTCTTCGGCCGTTTTTTCAAGACTTCCAGGAACGGCCACGACTTTGTCTTCGCGTACCGAGTTTGGTTCGGCAATGCCCGTTCCTTCTTTAACCGTGCGGGCGCTTAACACCACATCAAAACCGGCTTCGGCTAAAGCCAAGGCGCCGGCTCGTCCAATACCGCGGCTAGCACCGGTCACGATCGCTACTGGAGCACTCATATTTCCCCCTCACAACTTGGCGATAACCGCCGAGGGAAAAACTAGTTGACCTTGGCCGCCGGTGTTTTCGCCGAACGCACCAAAAGCGGATCGGCAACGGCCAATACCTTTCCGCCGACCTTTAATGCCCGACCCGAGAGTCCTGGATGAGCAGGATCAACCAAGTTCGCCATGATGTCGAGGACCAACTTCATGGTGAATCCCGTGGAGAGCGCCATTTGCAATAACACCGATAACAAACGGGGTCGTCCGATCACCCAAGCGAAGCGACGCGCTGTTGCAAAAAACGGATCGTATTCATGTTCAAGAATTTCGCGGTAACGATCGGTGGCAGTAAGTGGTGAGGCCAAGAAACATTCAGCAAGATGACGACCTGATTCCATGGCGTAATCGATACCTTCGCCATTAAACGGATTCACTAATCCGGCCGCGTCACCAACCACCGCCCAACCAAGACCGGTGCGCACATCAACATGCATTGGTAGGCGCCACGCTTTAGGACGATCGATGAAATGACCCATGCCCCAACTTTTTTTCACTTGATCGTGATACGCATCCAACATTTTGTTGAGATTGAGATCAGAAAAATTACGCATTGTCGAAAGCGCGCCAACACCAATGTTGACGATGCCATCACCGGCCGGAAACACCCATCCGTATCCAGGAATAAGCGAACCATCGGGACCGGAAACCGTTAAACACGCTTCCATATAACGATCATCAGCGCGTTCAGCCGGCACATAGGCGCGAATCGCCAAACCAAAAGGTGATGTTTCAACGCGATTAGCACCAACGGCACGGGCCGGAGCCGAACCAGCACCGGAGGCGATGATCACTAAATCGGCAAACGTTTTTTCACCGTTCGCTTCCACACCAACAACGCGACCATTTTCGATGATGGGTTGCGCGGCGGAATGTTCACGCATAATCGCACCCGAACGAATCGCTTCTTCCATGATCATGGCGTCGAATTGTGCACGCGGTGCCACCGCACCAACCGGAGGAAACACCCCATCAGGCCATAACACTTCGCGTTCCGTTTTTCCGGCTTGCACGCGCAAACCATCAATGCGATGGAAGCGATCAACATCAACACCGAGTCGACGACATTCAGCAATTGCCCGCGGCGTTAAACCATCGCCACAAGATTTGTCGCGGCCCTGTGCGGCTTTTTCAAACAGATGAACATTGGCGCCACCTCGAGCCAACCATGCCGCTGCCGATGAGCCTGCGGGCCCGGCACCGATCACTGCGACATCGACTCGTGACATGACCTCAGTCTCGCCGGTTCAGCGCCGAAATCCTCAGTCGATATGCCAGAAGAGTGGGTCAAATGTCGCTTGGGCGCAACGATGGACCGGAAAATGGTCCCAACGGCTCTTGTAGCGCTTCGAGAACCGCCGCAACGGAATCGACGTCCCGCACAATGGCTCGCTTCTCAGGGTCAAGAAAACCGAAACTCACGGCTTGGTCGAGGAACTGCAGAAGGGGTGTCCAGAAGTTTTCGATATTCACCACTGCGACCGGTTTGTTATGAATACCAAGTTGCGCCCAGGTGGCGATCTCGGCCAACTCTTCGAGCGTTCCTAAACCGCCGGGCAATGCCACGAAGGCATCGGCCTCTTTCGCCATACGCGCTTTTCTCTCATGCATTGATGCCACTTCAATAAGTTGCGTGACACGTTGATGACCTTTTTCGGTGCGGAATAGCCCTTTTGGAATTACTCCAATTACTTCGCCGCCATGATCGAGTACGGAATCGGCAACAATCCCCATGATGCCGACCGAACCGCCACCGTAAACAAGGCGAATGTTTTCTTTCGCCATCAGCGCGCCCAGTTCGAATGCGGCCTCACGTATTGCGGGCGATGAACCTTCACGCGAACCGCAATACACACAAATCGTTTTCACCACTTGGCCAGCCTATGGGTTAATCAGATGTCAACGAAGTGAATAAACCACGCTGAAACGCCAAACGGGCGCCGAGATACTCGGCGCCCGCAGTGCTCGGGGGGGAGGACTCGAACCCCCAACAACTGGGCCAGAACCAGACGTGTTGCCAATTACACCACCCCCGAAGGGCGTCCGCACGATACCGGTTCGGGCCGCTATTGCCCAAATGAAAGCGACAACGCCGCTAACGCCAAGAGGCCAAACGGCGAAAACTCACGATGCGACCAAGCGAGACGGCCAGCGTTTCTCGCACGTATTGGGACATGGTGGCGCCACCACTCGTGGGTGAAACATGCGGGCGTAAACCAACCTCATGCGCGATCTTGTCCACGCGATAAGCGTGATACGGATCGGTCACAATCACCACATTGCGGTTGTCGCCCAAACTGCGCACGATCACTGCTGAGGCCGAAAGTTCTTCATAAGAATTGGTGCCTTCAACTTCAACTTTGATGGCACTTTCGGGAATGCCTTTGCTGCGCAAATACTCATAACCGCTGTAGCCCTGCGTAACTTTGTCGCCCACTTGTTTGCCACCGGTAACAATCACATACGGCGCAACTTTGTTGTTATACAACTCAGTTGCATGATCAAGTCGTCGACGCAATACCGGTGACGGCACTCCATTCCATTGCGCTGCGCCCATCACCACGATTGCCGCTGAAGGTTCTTGATCGCCTTGATTTGACGCCCACCAAACTTGAACAAAATTGAACGCCAAATACAAAAGAACAATGGCGAAAACTGCTCCGATGATGCGCGTCACCAGACGCAAGCCAAAGAACATGGCCTTAGCCCATTCGCTCCACAGCGGCGGTAAGGCGGCGAAGCACTTCGGTGCGACCCAAAACTTCTAATGATTCAAAAAGGGGCGGACCCACACTTCTTCCCGTTACCGAAACGCGCACCGGCGCTTGCACTTTGCCTTTCGCAATGTCGTTTTGTTCGGCATACGCAAACAAAGCGACTTCGATGGAATGAGCATTCCATTCGCAATCGGCGAAAACCGAAAGCGCATACGGCAAAATATCGCGCGCCAGATCTGCGTTTTTCACCATCACTTTGTTCCAGGCATCTTCATCAATTACTGGATCATCAAGGAATACAAAATCAACATAACTGGGAACTTCACTTAAAAGTTTGACTCGCTCTTGCACGAGCGGCGCCAAAACTTCAAATTTCGCAATATCAAAATTAGGTGCGGGCCACGGGGTGTCATCGAACAACCAACGCGTGGAACGAGTGACAAATTGCGGAACGGAAAGATTGCGAATGTATTCACCGTTGAAATGCTGCAGTTTTTTCACGTCGAAAAATGCACCGGCTTTGTTGACGTCCTCTAAGCGAAACATCTGCACGATTTCCGCCAACGGCCGAATTTCAATGCCGTCAGACGGACCCCAACCAAGCGTGGAGAGATAGTTGACCATTGCTTCGGACAAATAGCCGCGGTCGATGTAGTCACCTACCGAGACATCGTCGCGACGCTTTGAAAGTTTCTGCCGCTTTTCGTTCACGATCAACGGAAGATGAGCAAAGGTCAGCGGCGTCGTAATGCCAAGAGCGTTACGTAATAAAAGAACTTTCGGCGTGACGTTGATGAGGTCCTCACCACGGATCACATGGGTGATGTTTTGCTCGGCATCATCAACCGCATTGGCCAAGTGAAACATTGGCGTGCCGTTCGAACGCTGAATGACGAAGTCTTCAAGAACTGCGTTTTCAAATGTCACGTCACCACGAATGATGTCGGTGAACGACGTGGCCCCTTCATCGGGGACTTTGAAACGCACCACTCGCCCATCGCCGGGCCCCAAATTCTTCGTGGCACAAAAACCGTCATAGCCCGGTGTGCCGCCGCGTTCTTCGGCGCGGGCTTTCACCTCATCGGGAGTGCACTGACACCAATAGGCATCGCCTTGCGCCAACAATTGACTGATGGCATCGGCATAGAGATGAGCCCGTTCGGATTGATGAACCGGCGTGCCGTCCCAATCGAGCCCTAACCATTCGAGGGCACGAAAGATGACGTCAATAAGTTCGGGGCGGGAGCGCTCCGAATCGGTGTCTTCGATACGAAGAACGAAGTCGCCGCCTTGTTGGCGGGCGAAGATCCAATTGAAAAGCGCGGTCCGCGCACCACCAATGTGGAGATAGCCCGTAGGTGAAGGGGCGAAGCGAGCTCTGACGACCGAATTAGTCACAGAGCGAATGGTACTTTAGGCAGCGTCGTTTCTCGACAATGCGGAATTTCTTAAAGGGCATAAAAGTAGTGAAACTCTCAATGGCAAAGCGCTCGGCGCTGGCAATCTTCCTCGGCGTTGCGATTTTGTTGACCGGCTGTTCCGGATCAAAAAAAGCTGAGGATTCAACTCCTTCGTCGACATCGGTACCCGAGGCGCTTTCACCCAATCTCACCACGATTGCTACCGCTAAGGGCGAAAAGATTCGCGTGCTCACATCGTTACCGGCCGGCACATCCACATCGACGACGATTGCTGATTCGGCGATTAGCCCAACCACCACCGCCGTGCCCGGCACACCGGTTGCCAATCTTCCGGCAATCCCCCGCAAAAATTTAAATTCGGCGGGAGTGCGCGTCGTTGATGGCGGATACGAATACGACAATCCGACGTATTACAAAAATCCTTTGGTGTTTCAAGTACTCGAACAACAGGGCGCGTGGTTGAAAGTTCTCTTACCCGCACGCCCCAATCATCAAACAGGTTGGGTAGAAACGAAAGATGTCACGCTTTCGTTCACCAACTACCGTGTGCAACTTGATTTATCCACGTACACCGTACGCGTTTTCCAAGATGACTCGATGGTATTTGAAGCGCAATCGGTCATTGGTCTTGACCGCACGAAAACCCCTACGGGACATTTCTATATAACGGAAAAGATTCCGCAAAACCCAACTACGGGAATTTACGGAACGTGGGTTGTGGCCACCAATGGCTACAGCGATTCAATCGATCTTTTCAACGGCGGATTACCAGTAATTGCGTTCCACGGAACGAACGAACCCAAACTCATCGGCACCAAAGCCTCAAATGGCTGCGTGCGCATGAGCAACGACTCGATTAACTGGATTGCCGAACGCTTGCCGGCCGGCACGCCCATTGATATTTACGCCACAACGCCAAGCTGGTGGACACCCGTAGTGCCCACAACGTCAACGGTACCGACGTCGTAAATCGACCTAGTCGTGTGCATGCGATTGCGCCGCCAATGCGGCATGGGCAATCGCTAAAACTTGCTCGGGCTGCGTACGTACAAATTCGCGCATTGCATCAGGGCCGAGTCGTAAAACTTCATCGGGTACCGCATCCACAATGGCGCGACGCTCAAAGTAATGATGCGTATGCGCAACCGCGGCGAAAATTTCGGAACGCAGTTCGGCTAAGCCCGCCGGTGCGTCGCCCAAAAAACCCCAAAGTGTTAATGCAGAAGTGATGTCATGGATAACAGGACCGCGACCAAACAATGCCGAGCGTTTCATGGCCAATGCAGTGCAACCGCTCAATGCATCGTCTGCCGATTCTTTCGATGTCAGAACTAACCGATCTTTTAAACGAGCGGCCAACAAAAGCGCATAACCCTGGTCGGGACCCGGTGAACCTAAACGGTCACCTTCTGGTTGTCGGCCGGCGATTTCGGCCGGACGATCCGTCATCCATGAATCGTTACGACGCGGCGGTGATGAGTACACGCGTGGTTCGCTTGCGGTTGGAGTCGGTACGTATTTGGGCGCTGACATAAAGGTGAATCTATCGGTCTTCGGACATGCGACCGACCATCGGGCCCTAGGCCGAATGTAAAAGACCGAAATGAATGGAATCGAGCAAGGCTTGCCAAGAGGCTTCGATCACATTGGAATGCACGCCCACCGTCGTCCACACCCGATCACCATCGGTGGAATCAATGAGAACTCGCACGACCGCCCCTGTGGCTGCTCCACCATCAACGACTCGCACCTTGAAATCGGTGAGATGAATGCGCTCCAGCGCCGGGAAACGACCGTTTAAGGCGCGCCGCAACGCTTGGTCGAGCGCATTGACTGGACCATTGCCCTCGCCTACCGATGAAATGCGTTCACTGTCGACCCACACCTTCACCGTGGCTTCGGTCGTTACTTCCGGCAACTCCGATGAAGGAACTTCACGGTGATACGACGACACTCGATAGGCCTCAACCGCGAACCAGTCGGGTCGCCATCCGGCGGCACGTCGCATTCGCAGTTCGAGTGATGCATCAGCCGATTCAAATAACCAACCTTGCGATTCAAGTTGTTTGAGTTCTTCGGAAAGTTGCGCCGCTGATCGATCATCAAGTTCAACGCCAAACTCTTCGGCCTTTAGTGACATACCGGCACGTCCACCTAAATCGGAAACGAGCACACGCGTGTGGTTTCCAACAACTGCCGGATCAATGTGTTCATACGTTGCGCCACCGGCGCGACCTAATGCTGATGTGTGCAATCCACCTTTATGCGCAAAGGCCGATGAACCAACAAAAGGATCTGCCGGATGCGGAGGCAAGTTCACCAATTCAGCAACGCGGTGGCTGACGACGGTAAGCCGTTCCATATGACCGGCCGGCAAAGTTTCCACTCCCAATTTCAAGGAAAGATCAGGAATAACAGTCATCAAGTTGGCATTACCAGTGCGTTCGCCGTAGCCATTCACGGTGCCTTGTACTTGCGTAGCCCCACCTAAAACGGCCGCTACCGAATTGGCCACCGCACAACCCGAATCATTTTGTGTATGAATGCCAACGGCGGTTGCCCCACCCACAAACGATGTGACTTCGGAAGTGATGCGTTGCACTTCATGCGGAAGTGATCCGCCGTTGGTATCGCATAAAACAACACATGACGCGCCGTTCACCATGGCGGCTTCTAAAACGCGTAATGCAAATTCAGGATTGGCTTTATAACCATCGAAGAAATGTTCGGCATCGAAAAAGACACGCAGCCCTTGTCGCACCAAGAAATCGACCGACTCGCCCACCATGGAAACGCCTTCTTCCAGTGTGGTGCGCAATGCTTCGGTGACGTGGAAATCCCAACTTTTACCTACGATGCACACCGTGCCGGTGCCGGCGCCAACAAGTGCCGCCAACGTTGGATCGACATCGACTTTTCCGGCAGGGCGCCGAGTAGAACCGAACGCAACTAATTGCGCGTTCTTTAATTTCAATTCATTCGGTGCGCGCCGAAAAAACTCTTCATCTTTGGGATTTGCTTGCGGATATCCGCCTTCAATCCAATGCACACCTAACCAGTCGAGTTGCTCCGCTACCCGTAGTTTGTCTTCGACGGTGAGCGAAATCCCCTCAAACTGCGCGCCATCACGCAACGTCGTATCAAAAATTTCGACCGACGAAGGAAGGCGATCAGTGGACATATTCAACCCAGTTTTCATAACGCGGATCTTTTCCGCGCACGGCTTGGGCATACGTTTCCGCAATCGCCGATGTCATGGGACCGGGACATGGGATCGAACGATCGTCAACGGAATTCACCGCCGAAACTTCCGCGGCCGTGCCACAAACAAACATTTCTTCGCAAACGTATAAATCGGAGCGCGTCAAGTTGTCGAAACGGAATTCGAAACCTAAGTCGCGACCAATTTTCATGACGCTGTCTTGGGTGATTCCTTCCAGCGCGCCAGCAGCGGTAGGCGGAGTGATGAACATGCCATCCCGAGCAACGAAAATGTTTTCGCCGGTGCATTCCGAAACAAAACCTTGCGGGTTCAACATGATCGCTTCGTCATAGCCAGCCTTCAGCGCTTCCACTTTGGCTAACGACGAGTTCACATAGTTGCCCGTGGTCTTCGATGCTGGCGGCATGGTGTTGTGATCATGACGGGTCCACGATGAAATCTTCATGCGCACACCTTTGGTGAGCGCGTCTTCACCGAGGTAGGCACCCCATGGCCAACAGGCGATCGCTACATCTACCGAACACGGCAACGTGTTGAGGCCCATTTCTCCGTAGCCGTAATAGGCGATCGGACGGATATAGGCTCCCGGCAAACCCGATGCCTTCACGACATCCTTGGTGGCTTGAACAAGTTCTTCCACCGAAAATGGCATGTCCATTCCCATGATCTTGGCGGAGTTGTGTAACCGAGCCATATGTTCGGTCAAACGAAACACTCCCGGACCGTTCGGTGTTTCATAAGCGCGCACACCTTCGAACACACCCATGCCGTAGTGCAGCGTGTGCGTAAGAACGTGAATTTTCGCATCGTCCCAGTCGACGAGCTTTCCGTTCATCCAAATTTTGTGGGTAGGGGTAATCGGCATTGTGGCCTCTCACAATCGTGCGACAACAAGGTCGCCAATTTCTGTCGTTGAACCAGTTAATGATTCGGCATCAGCACATGCAGCGCGAATACGAGCTGCGGCATCGGCTTCACCTAAAAAGTCGAGCATCATGGCGGCCGACAAAATGGCGGCTACCGGGTTGGCTTTGTTTTGACCAGCAATATCGGGAGCAGATCCATGCACTGGCTCAAACATTGAAGGACTGGTGCGATCGGGATTGAGATTGCCCGAAGAAGCAAAACCAATTCCTCCACTTACGGCACCGCCTAAGTCGGTGAGGATGTCACCAAACAAGTTGTCGGTAACAATGACGTCGTAACGCTGCGGGTTTTCGACGAAATAAATGCACGCCGCATCGACGTGGTTGTACGCCGTCTGCACATCAGGGAAATCTTTGGCTACCTCATTGAAGGTGCGTTCCCATAAATCACCGGCAAATGTCAGAACATTTGTCTTATGCACCAAAGTGAGGTGTTTGCGCGGACGACTCTGTGCCAGACCGAACGCATAACGCACACAACGTTCAACACCATGACGTGTGTTTACCGAACCTTGAGTAGCGATTTCGTATGGCGTGCCTTTGCGCAAAAAGCCACCTTCGCCGGCGTAAGTGCCTTCAGTGTTTTCGCGGATGACAATAAAATCGTGCGATCCATCCGGCGCGAGGAATGGACGTTGATTGACATAGAGATCAAGATCAAAGCGCATCTTTAATAACAGACCGCGCTCGATAAGACCCGGCGGAACATCAGGAGTACCCACCGCGCCAAGCAGCAGCGCATCAAGGCCGCGCCATTCTTCGATTACTTCGTCAGGCAGCACGACACCATCACGCAAATAGCGCGCACCACCAAGGTCGTAATCCACCGTGTCCAGTTGGACACCAGCGGCCTTCACAACCTTGAGTGCTTCGGGGATGACCTCATGACCGATTCCATCTCCGCAGATAACGCCAATTTTGTGACTCACATGTACTCCGAATGTTTTTTCTGATGACTTTTGAAATCTGGGCTTCGGTTTGACGCTTCAGTTTGTTGTGGCGTCCCTGCTTGTCTCTGTAACGACAAAACCGCCCACCTAAGTGGACGGCCGGACGCGCACACCAAAGCGGCGTGCGCTAACTAATTACGATGATGCGGGCAAAAGTGGGTGCTTGCACGGGCTCTACCTTAGTCGCCACTAGGGGCTTGCCCCAATTCCTTTTCCCACCACTACGCTTTCGGCATGGCAAATGTCCACCATCTCTCTCAAGCCACCCATGACCGCCTCACGGCCGAGTTAGAGCAACTCACCACTCATGGCCGTGTCGATATCGCCCGCAAAATTCAAGCGGCCCGCGAACTCGGCGATCTTTCGGAAAATGGCGATTACCACGCAGCAAAAGAAGAGCAAGGAAAGATGGAAGCGCGTATTCGCCATCTTGAAGCATTGCTCAAGGACGCCGAAATCGTTGAAGCAGGCGAAACGGACAAAGTTGTTCCGGGTGTCGTCGTTTCAATTTGTTACGAAGGCGACGACACACCTGAGCGGTATCTAGTCGGTTCGGTTGAAGAACGTCACGGCGAACTTGAAGTACTCACTCCTGGTTCCCCCCTCGGACAAGCACTCCTAGATCGTCGCGTTGGCGATGTTGTCGACTTCGAAGCTCCGGGCGGCGTTCTCAAAGTAGAGATTGTTGACATTGAGTCCTAACGAGTTCCCTACACCAGGGTTACCCGAAGGTGAATATCTTGAACTGCCTCAACGAGGCACAACCTTTGTTCGCGATAACGCCAACTCGGGTGCTCCAGCGATTTTGCTCTTACACGGTTGGACCGTAAACGCAGCCCTCAACTTTTACGGATTGTTCGATCACTTAAGCGACGATTTCCGCGTCGTTGCGCTTGACCATCGCGGTCATGGTCGGGGTTTGCGCAGTGAAGAAAAATTCCGTCTCACCGATTGTGCTGATGATGCTGCGGCGTTGCTCGACGAATTACAAATAGATTCCGCCATCGTGCTTGGTTATTCGATGGGTGGAGCAATTGCACAATTGTTATGGGAACGTCACCGCACCAAAGTTAATTCTCTTGTTCTTTGTTCAACGGCGTCTCGTTTTGGACAAATTCGTAACGAACAAGTGATGGGCGGAATTATCTCGGTTGCTTCAGCGGTAACGCGTCGCACTCCCCTCTCTTTACGCACTCGTCTCACCGAAAGAGTCTTGGTTTCGAAATACGACGACACTCCACTTGGTCACTTCGCCCGTGAACAAGCGCGGCAAAACGATTTACATGCGTTAATTGAAGCGGGCCACGAAGTAACAACCTTCGATTTCCGCCAAAAAGCAACACAAATTGATGTTCCCGCCGCTGCAGTCGTTACCACCCGAGATGAAACAGTGCCGATGCATCGTCAATTACAGATGGCAAACGCCATTCCGCAATGCGAAATATTCCGCATCGATGCTCGCCACGATGCCTGTGTAACCCGCCCAGAACGATTTAACGATGCGGTGTCGCGTGCGTTGTATTCAGTTACGCAGCGCTCAGCACAACAACCGAACGATCCAGCACGTCTTCCATAAGACCTTTTCGTTCTAGGGCCGTTTCTATCTCTAACGAAATGTCGGCATTATCTTCACGCCGCGGCGTAGCCGTAATAACGATGTTGCCATCGGAACTCGCCGGCACGTCGATAGCGATCTCCTCGACTCGTCCGTCATGGGAACGGTCCAGAGCGATTCCGACGCGCAAAAGGCCAGCCGCAACTCGCACAATCTCCTGATCCCGTTCATTCAGCGAAGCGAACTCAGGATGTTTGAGTTTGGGTACCGATTTACGGTGATAGCGAGCAATTTGTGCGATCACCTCAATTTCATGATCGGTAAAGCCGCGCAGGCGATCGGAATGTCGTACGACGTAATAACTGTGCTTGTGATGTTCGGAATGGGAAACGGAAAGACCGACATTGGCCAAAAGCGCTCCCGCTTCTAACAGTTCACGCGCTTGATCATCTAAGTGATGGAGCGGCTTTGTGGCATCGAAAAGTTGCAGCGCAAATTCTGCTGAACGCGCACTATGTTGCGGATCATCGTCCATGGTTTTTGAAAGGTGCATCACACTATGACGACGAATATCACGCAGATGATGCAATGTGGCACCCTTACGACGCGCCAGCGCATCAAGGAGAACACCTTCTCGTAATGCATTTTCTGAGATCACAATCTCTTTGATCTTTAGTGCATTGATTGCTTGTTCTAAAACAATGGCCCCACCCAAAATGATGTCGGCACGATTGGCATCCATGCCGGCAATGGCGCGGCGATCGGCGACGGTATCGCAAGTGGCCAAAAGTTCGACTGCTTGGCGAACCTCGCCCGCAGTCATGGTGAAATTGTTGAAGGTGCGTAAATCGCTATTGCCCGCCTGTGCATTCACGATTGAGGCCACCGTTTCAGCCGTTCCCGAAGACGCCACGGCAACTCGAAAACCATGCTTTTTTACTTCTCGCACCATGGGCGCCAGCGCTGAGCGCACAAATCGGCGGCAAGCATCAACAGCTCCGGGATGCAATGTTTCGCCACCAAAGAAACGACGCGTTAAACGAATGGCCCCTAACTTCAAACTTCCGGCAGCCAAAACTTCGTCTTGTTCGCCCACCAAAATTTCGGTACTGCCGCCGCCAATATCGATGAGCACAAGGCGTTCATCAAAAACCGGTACGGCTTGTAAAACGCCAATATGAATTAACCGTGCTTCTTCAACACCGGAAATGATCTCCACTTCAACGCCGGCTTCATCTTTGGCGCGTCGTATGAAGACTTCGGCATTTTCTGCTTCGCGCACCGCACTGGTGGCCACCGCCACAATGTCGGCATCATGAACAGCCGCAATTTTGGCTAAGCGAAGAAGCGCGGCGATTCCGCGATCAATTGCTGCTTCATCAAGTTCTTTCATATCGCCCGATGACGATCCCAATCGCACCATTTCTTTTTCACGGGCAATAACTTCAAAAACGGGCGCTACCGCTTGTTCTTTTTGCGGAATAGCAATGGCCCGCGCCACCACCATATGAAATGAGTTCGTTCCGATATCAATGGCGGCGATGGGACGCATATTCATGAATTGCGGCCCTTATCGGATCGTTGCTTGGCACCGCGCGAAATTTCTGTTTG
>JBEGMF010000087.1:0-7696 GCA_041183205.1 Actinomycetota bacterium
GCCGCCTAATGCAGCTTTTCTGTCTCGTGATCGCTTGAGCAGATGCTCGGGAACTTCGGTCACCGTTCCTCCGGGGAGGGCAAAAAACATTGATTTTTCGCATCGAATTGAGGTTTTTCACTCAACCCGACACTTGCTCACGCCAACCTAGACGACGCGAGCGCCTTATGGCCAAGTATCGCCGAGAAGATTTTCGCGACGGGGGATAGGACCCCTCTCGAAGCAATGCCGTATGTCACATGGAAAATATGGGAAAATATTCGCCCGCCGGAATGTCTCAAAGCCCTTCTGACGGTGATAAACAAAGAACCAGACCAAACCGCCATTTCGGCCTTTGGTCGTCCGTATTCATCGTTTGTGCAAACGTTCACGAGGGAGGCCCTGGCCAATGGTCGCATTCGTCGGATCATTCTTGGTCGCAATACTTCTTTCATTGCTCGTGATCCCAATGGCCAAACGCCGTCCGGTGGGAACACCGTTGACATGGGGCGAAGCAATGGTTGCTTCGACATACGCGTTTGCTTTGATGTTTTGGGTTTACGGCGTTGTTCCCCATTTGTGGTTGACATGGGCCGATAACGAACTTGGTTGGCGTCCCGACAAAATCGTTTATGGCCCCGGCGACATTTTGAAACCGCAAGCACTTGATGGTTGGTTGCCGTTCACCATTACATATCAAACATTGCGCGATTTCATTGCTGTCGGTATTTACGTTGTTTTCTTGGTTGGACAAGTTGCAATGTGGATTTGGTGGCAAAACCGCGGCAAGCGCGCCGAAGCAGAAGCTGCAGCCGCAAAAGCAATTACTTCTGAATACGGCCGTCCATTGGTGCGAAAGAACTGATTGTTATGGCACGCGTTGATGCAAACCCACCAATGCCAGAATTTCGGGACGACTACGTCCTGCAAGAAGTCGATGCTGAATGGCTTTCCAAAGCTGTAAAGCCGAAGCAGTTCATTCACATCGATCAAAGCGAATGCATCACGTGTGAAGGTTGCGTCGATATTTGTCCGTGGAAGTGCATTCATTTAGTGCGCACTTCGGCAATCGATGAAGCAGTCGGCACCGAACTTCCGGGTCTTGATCCTGGAGATCATTCAATTTTTGTGATTGACGATGACGTGTGCACTCGTTGCGCACTCTGCGTTGATCGCTGTCCTACCGGTGTGATCATTCTCGGAAAAGTGGGCGAAGCCCCACCCGATGGTGATCCACACGCGCGGACACCAACCCACGGCTATGGCTACGGCATGCGTCTCGGGTAAATAAGTAAGTACACATTTCATTTGATTCAAGTTCCACCACCGAAACATTCGTTTCGACTCACACGGAGTAACTGCCTTGGCAAAGACCATGGAGCGCCCAAGCGGAAAGAAAACCGCACAACAGCGCGTCAGCGAATTAGTCGATAAGACGCAAGGCTCACAGGCTTGGAATTCAATTTTCCGACCTGGATCCGTCTTCCGAAAGGGCTACACCGATAGCCCACGTAATCGCTCGTACGTGATCATGAACAGCGTGCTGTATCACCTTCATCCGGTGAAGGTGAAGCGCCACGCGGTCAAAGTGTCGTACACACTTTGTTTAGGTGGATTGAGTTTCTTCTTATTCATTCTCTTAACGGTGACTGGCATCTTCTTGATGTTCTTCTACCGTCCCACTGCCGCTCAAGCGTGGAATGACATTTACACGCTGCAAACGTCAGTGGCGTTTGGTTTGTTGGTTCGCAATATGCATAGATGGGCGGCGCACTTAATGGTGTTGTCCGTGTTCTTGCATATGGCACGCGTCTTCTACCACGGCGCGTACAAGCCACCACGAGAATTCAACTGGGTGATTGGTGTCATTCTTCTGACACTCACACTTTTGCTTTCGTTCACCGGCTACTTGCTTCCATGGGATCAGCTCGCACTCTGGGCCGTGACCGTGGGTACAAACATGATGGGTTACACACCTGTCTTCGGTGACCAAGTCCGATTCGTACTACTCGGTGGTAAAGAAATCGGTACCGACACTTTGTTGCGTTGGTATGTGTTGCACGTGTTATTCGTTCCTTTCGTAACTGTCATCTTCTTGGCAATCCACTTCTGGCGGGTTCGCAAAGACGGTGGCATTTCGGGACCGTTGTGATTGAGGCGCCATGACTGAGATCCCTGAACATCTGCGTAAACGAGCCGAAGAGGCAAAAGCGAAAGCAGCCGCGAAAGCAGCTGGCGACGCTGGCGAAGCAGCGGCGGCTGAAGCTCCAGCAGCGAGCGAAGCAAGCGCGGGCGATAGCCGCATTCCGGCTCACCTTTTAGAACGTTCAAAATCAGCAAAGTCACGCGCTGCGGGTGCAACAACTGATGTTGCAACACCGGCGGCTGGTGGCGTTGCCACTGCGGTTGCAACTGCGGCACCACCTCCGGTTGCAACTGGTCCTGGTGGACATACTCAACGTTTGCTCACGGTTGTTAAGGCCGGATCAATTCAAGATGTGAAATCAACTCCAGTTGACAAGGTGCATACGTGGCCGCATTTGTTAGCGGTTGAATTTGTTGCCGCGCTGGCCATCACGGTCTTCACACTTATCTTCTCGATTTTTGTGAACGCGCCTCTTCTTGAACTTGCAAACTTGAATGAAACGCCGAACCCGTCGAAAGCACCTTGGTACTTCCTTGGCTTGCAGGAATTGCTCACCATGTTCCACCCAATGGTGGCGGGTGTGACGATTCCCGGTATGGGTATCTTCTTGTTGATCTTGGCTCCTTATATCGATCGCAATCCATCGAACAAGCCTGAAGATCGCAAATTCGCAATTTCAGTGTTCACCGTACAGATGATGTTCTGGGCGGTATTGGTCATTATCGGTTCGTTCTTCCGTGGACCTGGCTTCAACTTTGTTGCGCCATGGACCGGTGGATTGTTCTTCGAGTTGTGATGGCGAAGGGATAGGTACGGGTCATGAATCCTCTGGTAATCGTCATTCCGGTTGTCGTTGTTTTGGCGGCAGTGGTGTTGTTCGCAGCATCACGTCGTCGCGATAGCGGCGGTGCCACCGGCGCATTAAGCCGCGAAACATTGAAGCGCGATCGTTCAAGTTCTTTAGAGTTTGAAACGGCTGCTGTTTCTGGTCGACAAGTTGAAGCATCGGCAGAATTAGAACGTCGTCCTTCAACTCCGATGACGAAGTCAGACGATCTTGAAACATTCGTGCCACCCGATGCCGACGCCATTGGTATTTCGCGACGCAAGTTCTTCAACCGCTCCATCATCGTAATGATGGGTCTCGGCCTTTCTGGTTTTGGCGCCGCAGTTCTTGCTTTCTTGTGGCCAATGCCAAAAGGTGGTTTCGGTTCGAAGATTCGTGTTGGCAATGTCAGTGATGTCAAAGCGAAGATCACCGATAACAAAGGATTTTTGTATTCGGCTGAAGGTCGTATGTGGTTAACCAACTACCCAACATCAGCCATTGAAAAAGCAAAGGCTGTTTATCCGCCTTCCGTACTTCCTTCGATGGAAGCAGGCGTTGTGGCGCTTTACCAAAAGTGCCCGCACCTTGGTTGCCGTGTTCCGTCATGTGTGACATCGCAATGGTTTGAATGTCCATGTCATGGTTCGCAGTACAACATGGCGGGCGAAAAGAAAGGCGGCCCGGCGCCGCGCGGTATGGATCGTTTCGGCACTGAAGTTGCGAACGGTGTATTGACCGTTAACACCGGTTTGATTTTGCAAGGCCCGCCCATTGGCACCAACACCACCGGGCAAGAAGCTGAAGGCCCACACTGTGTGGGTGGAGGAAGCCACTAATGAATAACGCTTTGTTACTCGCCTCAGTGCAGAGAACGATTGGCTATGTCATAGCCGTCATTCTCATGCTCGCGTTTGCTGTGGCGATCCTGATCAACATGCGCAAAGGTCGCGCCGAAGTTGGTTCGGAAATTGAATTAGCTGCAAACCGTAAGCCATACCTTGATGACGACGAATTAGAGACCAAGAAACTCGATCGCACGCTTGGTCTTGGCTTAGTTGCTCTTGGTGTCCTTGCTTTGGCGCTTCCTCTTTATTGGTTAGCGGAACCTGGCCGTCAAGACGACATGGTCAAGATGTACGAAAACATCGCCGTTAGCCGTGGCGAAGAGATTTACAAAGTTGGCGCCCAATGCGGAACCTGTCACGGTCCTGAAGGCGGCGGCGGTGTTGCGAGTTACACCATCACGAATCCTGAGACCGGCGCGTTTGTAGAGCAAGTGCAATGGAAAGCCCCGGCGCTCGACACTGTCATGTATCGCTATACGCCTGAACAAGTTCGTTACATCCTGAATTACGGACGCGGTTATTCACCGATGCCGGCTTGGGGTGAACCGGGCGGTGGTCCATTAACGACGCAGCAAATTGATGAATTGATCGCGTATCTCACGTCAATTCAATTGCCGGCCGAAGAATCGTTAAAGGCTGTGCAGAAAGAACTTGATGCAACGTGTTTGGCTAACGCGCAAGGAAATTGCACATTGCCAGGTGCGAAGTATCGAACACTTGGTGAAGCGGTGTTCAACCTTGGTTATGACACCGGATTTGCTGGTGGTGCCTATTCATGTGGGCGTTGTCATACCGCTGGTTGGTCATATGGCAAAGCACAAACTGCCGGTGGCGGTGGCATGGGCCCGAACCTGACCGGTGGTTCCGAATTACGTCAGTTCCCGTTGGCCTCGCAACAAATTCAGTTTGTTTCGGCCTATCCCAAGATGGGTACCGCTTACGGAACGAACGGTTGGTCGAGCGGACGTATGGGAAGTTTCGGCACGAACCCCAATGCGGTTGATCCTGCTACGGCCATCATGAGTCCTGATCAAGTGATGTTGACGCCAGAACAAATTGCGGCCGTTGTCGCATACGAACGGAGTATGTAATGAATCCGATGTTCGTACTGGCTGGCATCAATTGGGATCCAAACATCCGCGGTGTTTTAGCCGTATTAGTTGGCGTTGTTGTCCTTTGTGGATCCGTCTATTTAATTCTCGGCACCAATCTGGGTTCACGTCTCGGATTTTTGGTGGCCTTAACTGGTTTATTCGGCTGGATGGTCATCCTCACGCTTATTTGGTGGTTGACGCCACCGGCTATTGGCCCGCGGGGTTCGTCTCCTTCGTGGAAACCAGTTGAGGTGTATGTCAATAGTTCGGGAGAAGTGGCCAAGACTGAAGCGGTTGGAAAACTTATTGATCCAGCAGCGTTGCCAAACTCGAACGAAATTTTGGCTGCTAATCCGAAGTTGGCCGAAGAGTTCCCCAACGGATTCATTCTTTCTGATTTACAAACTTCTCATCCCGACATCGTGCAGCAATACATTTCGAAAGAAGAGTTGCAAGGTTGGAAGTTAGTCAGTTCAGCTAACGCGGGTGAGGCACAAGCGGCCGCCGATGTTGCTCTTCTTGACTCAAAAATCTTTGCGTCGAGCAATGAGTACAAGAAACTCAACACCTGGCAATACGGTGGCAAGCCAACGCGTGCTGATGAATGTCCAGACGGCGGAGCGATCTGTCGGGCGTGGTATCGAGTTCGTACCGCGTTCATGTTCAAGAACCCCACCAATTACTCGGTAGTTCAGGTTCAACGCGTTGTGCCGCAAGCAACCGTTCCCGGTCAGGCACCACCTCTTCCACGTGTTGATCAAACGCAACCAGTGATTTCAGTAGTAATGGTTCGCGATTTAGGAACTGAGCGGGTTACGCCGTTCCTTTACTTCGTCATAAGTCTTTCTCTGTTCGTGCTCTTCGCTTGGATCTTGCATAACCGCGACAAGATCCTCATGAAGAACAAAGCACTTGCAGAGGCAGCATCGAAGGAGAGTTAAGTGGGCCAGTATTTGCCCATTTTCGCGATGCTGGTATTGGCGATTGTTTTCGCTGGAGTCAGTCGCGTGGTCTCGCAGTTGTTAGCGCCGCGCCGTCCTTCAGTACCGAAGTCATCGCCTTATGAATGCGGCATCGTCCCAGGAAAAGAACCACCGGAACGTTTCCCAGTGAAGTTCTTTTTAGTGGCGATGATTTTCATCGTGTTCGATATCGAAATCATCTTTTGGTTCCCGTTCTCAATTATTTTCCGCGAGTTAGGTGGATTTGGAATCGCCGCCATCCTCATATTCACGGCGGCAGTGTTCGAATCATTCGTCTATCTCATTTCCAATGGCGCATTGGATTGGGGTCCGCTTAAGCGGGAAAAGCGTTCGGAAATTGTTTCTCCAGCGCGCACAACCACCACCACTATCCGTCGCGTCGGCACCGTCGGTCGTCCCAGCGAAGAGGCTGCGTAAATGTCAAACGAAACACGCGCTCGCGGCGGACTTTTAGAGTCGGGCCTTGAAGGACTTCAACACAACTTCTTAACCGGCACCCTTGAAGGTTTAGTGAAGTGGGCCCGATCACATTCGGTCATGCCCGCCACCTTCGGTTTGGCTTGTTGCGCCATCGAAATGATGGCGGCCGGTGGTCCTCATTACGACTTAGCTCGCTATGGCATGGAAGTTTTCCGCGCCTCGCCGCGTCAAGCCGATCTCATGATCGTTGCTGGTCGCGTCTCACAAAAAATGGCGCCGGTGCTTCGTCAGATTTACGACCAGATGATGGAACCCAAATGGGTTATTTCAATGGGTGTTTGTGCATCTTCCGGTGGAATGTTTAACAACTACGCCATCGTGCAAGGTGTTGATCAGATTGTTCCGGTTGATGTGTACGCCCCGGGATGTCCGCCATCACCAGAGACATTGATGCATGCCATCTTGACGTTGCATCAAAAGATTCGCGACGGACAACTCACTCGTCGCCCCGGTGAAGGCGCCGGCATTGTTATTGAACAACTTGGAGCTTCTGGTCCAGTTCCGGTTTCGCTGGGACGGAGCTGACCATGTCCGATGGTGGCGCCGTGGAAAACGGCGAGGTGCAAGACGTTATTGCTGAGCCGGTTGTCGAACTTCTTTATGACATGCCGAAGACAATTTCGCATGGTCAAACGGTGTTGCATCCAGGACGCGAAAATTACGCCAGCCTTTTGAAACGCTTGCATGACGATGGTTATTTAATGATCGTCGACCTTTGTGGTGTTGATTACCTCAAGCATTTTGATCGTGAGATCGCTCCGGGAATTCAAGCAGAACGCTTTGAAGTAGTCGTGAACCTGATTAATCATCGCGAGCGTTCACGTTTGCGATTGCGCGTTCAAGTTCCAGAGACCGATCCGGTTTTGCCGAGCGCTTACGACCTTTACCCAGGAACCGAAGCCATGGAACGCGAAACATTCGACATGTTTGGCATCGTTTTCGAAGGCCATCCCGATCTCACTCGTATTCTCATGCCGGAAGATTGGGTCGGACATCCACTTCGTAAGGATTACGACGTTGGTCGTATTCCGGTGCAGTTCAAGGCGGCAAATCGATGACGGCAATTGAAGAGAACGTTCATCAAACATCAGAAGGTGCGCAGGAAATTCTTCCTCGCGACGTTGTGAGTGCCGCCGAGCGTTTACGCGAATTGGGCGCTGTGCTGCGCATTTCTGAAGCCGAAGCGTTGGAAGCCGAATTAGAACGCGCTCCTGATGATGAAACCATGATCATCAACATGGGCCCGCAACATCCTTCAACCCATGGCGTATTGCGTTTGATGTTGGAACTACAAGGCGAAACGGTTCTGCGTTGTAAGCCCATCATTGGTTATTTGCATA
>JBEGMF010000088.1:0-3037 GCA_041183205.1 Actinomycetota bacterium
ATAGTGATCGAGTCGCAACGCTTTTTCGCATGTATATCCAGCGCTGGCCGGATGGGCTTTATCGCCCCGAATGCGATCGAATGTTTTTCCGTCTTCACCAATCCGAATTTCGATCCCGCAATTGCATTCGCACAAGATGCACGCTGACTGGCTCCATTCACCATGTTCGCTGCTGGCCATCGGTGGACCCCCTTGCAATCAAAGTCAGAAAAATTGAACTCATTTCAGTTTACTTAACCGCCAGCAATTTGCGCCGAAACCCAGAGATCGACCGTTTTGCGCCCCGTAAACTCGTGAAGTTTTTGGTTCTCAGGCATTGCCAGTTGGCAAAGCAACTTCTTAAGTAATTGCGGTGGAATTCTCAGGATGCTGGTCAGTCATAGTCATAAGTTCATTTTCTTCAAGACAATAAAAACGGCCAGCACATCCATCGAAGTTTTTTTCGAGCCATATTGCACTGACCAACCCTCCGATTACCGCGATGGTGAAGAGTTCATTGATGAGCACATTTCGAACGTCGGAATAGTGGGAGCGCGACGCGCTTTCGGTGCTGACGATCGTCCGACATTTTTCAACCATCAGTCCGCATCCGAAATTGCCAGACTTCTGCCGAACGAATTTGCAAATTATTTCAAATTCACATGTGTTCGTAACCCTTTCGACATGCTCATCAGTAAATTTTGGTGGGATCATCAAAATGTCGAAATTCCCGAATCTGAAGCGCTGTCCGCGTTCCGCTCATGGGTCCTCGAGCAAACAAACAATTTCAACACCGACATTTATCTCATCGAAGGCCAATGCGCGGTTGACTATTTCATTCGCTTCGAGAGCCTAAAGGCGGACGTCGAATGCGTTGCCACAAAACTTGGAATCGATAGCGACATTGAAAATTTGGGGATGTTCAAAAGCAAAGTTCGTAAGACAATCACAAACCTTGTAACGACATCCGACTATTACGATGAAGCGACTTATCAGCACGTTCGCAAATTATTTGCGTGGGAAATCGAAAACTTCGGTTACGAAATCGATTGAACCGATGGCGCCCGAATGGTCGTGAAAATCACGACTCGGGCAGGTCAAAGTGGTCGATGTAGTCGGCGAAATCAGCCCGGATCTGTTGCGGATCAATGCCGTATTCCTCGGGCGTGTAGTTATGCGCACCATGCACACCGGGTGGGTTGGCCGCAATAAAGGCTTTCATACGCTCGGCACCAACATCAGACATCGGCAGTGAAAACGCGTCGTAAATCTTTTCGATTGTGGCGAACTGATCGGTAATGAAATCGTGAAACATCATGTCGTGGAATATCGCATCGGGATAGTCACGCGCGGCGCGCACTTTGATTCCATTCATTAACACTCGGTGCAATCGTGGCGTCCAATCAGCGGCAACGGCGGCCGGATCAACGACGTCACTTCCTTTCGAGCGCACAATTGTGGTGAGCGAGGCATACGACGTCATCGACTTCACCGGATCACGATGAGTAAAAACAATGCGCGCATCGGGATAGGTCTCTAACAGATAATCGAGACCCCAAAGATGTGCACCTGTTTTCAATACCCAGCGATCAAGTTGATGGCTGCTCTGTAAATGTTGCAATTGTTGGAAATGAAAGTCATACACCGTTGACCAATCCGCTCCGTCATCAACCCAGTCTTGATACGACGACACATTGAATTGGTTATGAAAAAGCGGCGTGATCATTGCTTCACCCATCATGGTGACGCACTCTTGCGATAACTCAGCGCCCAATGGATGAATCGCTTTGAGTTCTTGTTCTTCTAATGGCGGAATCAACGATGAACAAAGTGCAATGCGCGGATCAGTAGTGAACGTTGCGGTTTGCGGCGGCGGCGAAGGAAACATTGTCTCCCATGTCATGGGAGCACGATTGGTCGGGTCTTGCGCCAAAATGTCATGCAAAATTGTTGTGCCTGTGCGCGGCATACCAATGATGAAAACCGGTTTTGTGATCGTTTGCTTGGCAATCTCGGGATACAACTCACGATCAGCCACATAGCGATAGCGGTTCACAATATGAAGTAGCGCTCGCTCTTTAGCGATCATCACACCGAAGTCGTTAAGTTGCGCGTCACGCTGCAACGAATCAACAAAGCGGTCGAGTCCTTCTGAAAACTGCCCGCCACCAACATCGGTTAACCCGTCGGTGCGACGTGTGGCTTCGGCCAGAAGTTCATCGGTGGTAATCGCTTCAGTCATGGGGCGACCGTAGCCGCCGCGGCATCACTGCTGTCGGAGTTTTCAAAATCTATCGATGCAATAAACGCGACCACCTTCCTGCACATAGATGTCAGCGATCGAGTAGCAATTCCGCGAGGAGTTCGAGACGTTCACGACACGCCCATTGAAGTAACCGCTGCACGAAACGGGAAGCGCACCAGTTAGATTGATGTCTACACAACCCCCCAAAGTGAACGTCGAAACTGGAATGCTTCGATTCGATTTCGAATTTGTTCCTAATGACGACGAACCCGAGCTAAATGATGACGATGCTGTTCCGGAACTCGTAACGGGATCCCTCGGCTGATTTGCCGCCACCGCAATGCCAATAATGCCACCTGCAATCAAGAGAGCGATGATTGAAACCACAAGTGGCGCTCTCCGATTTCCCATTGGAGGACCGGGGTCCACCGGTGGGCGCAGTGAAGTTTTTACAGCCTGTGGATTGGCCATTCTTCCGGCACGTCTCAATTGGGTTGCATTACCAATCGCAATCAGCGGATTGTAGAGAAAGGAAATTATTCCCCACCAGCCACGCACAAGCGTTTCGGTTTGCATCTCTCTCCCGACCATTTGGGCGCATGATTTACAAAATGTCCCACGAATTGTTTTCTTTCGAAATGCAATCAACATTCCTTGCAATGAATCGAATGAGAAAAACTCGGCGGGGCCTGATCCACAAACAATGCAAACTGGATATGGGCCTAGAGGAACGCTGGGATCGAATAGCTGTTTTCGGCTTCTATTAATTATGTTCAGGCGCTTTTGGAGATCGTCTAAATCTTCCTCACCGTT
>JBEGMF010000089.1:0-9623 GCA_041183205.1 Actinomycetota bacterium
TGCAACTTGTGTCGGCTTGCCGGATCGGCGGCCAACTCTCCCATCACGATCCAAAGATCGCGCTCAAGATGCACAAGCAGATCCGCTAATTCATGATTCGACGTTTCGGCGCGTGCCAATCCAAGAAACGCCTGCACTTCATCGACCGCGCCATAGGCGGTGGGAGCAGCAGAATTTTTCGCTACTCGTCCTCCATAGAGAAGGCCGGTTGTTCCATCATCGCCATTACGGGTGTAAATCTTCACGCACTGAGCCTAGAGGGGCGATGGCGAGAAACCCTCTGCTACTCTTTTTTCACCGTAGCTGACCTGATGGGAAGGGCGAGAGGCCCCAGCGCACGGCGAACCGCACAGATTTTTTGGATTCGCCGTACTGTTTTCATGCCCCCACAAGTCTTTGGTCTAGGAGCAATTGGTGAGCACCTTCCTCGATGCCATTCGCGAACGTGTCGCTATTTATGACGGCGGTATGGGCACCGGTATTCAAACCCGGGGCCTCACTGCTGATGATTTCGGCGGGCCCGACCTTGAAGGCTGTAACGAACTGCTCGTGGTCACTCGCCCCGATGTGATTGGCGATGTGCATGCTGCCTATCTCGCTGCCGGTGCTAATGTCATTGAAACCAATACTTTCGGCGCCTTTGCCATTCCGCTCGGTGAATACGGCATTGCCGAACGTTCCTATGAATTGAATTTGGCTGCGGCGCGCTTGGCTCGCCAAGTTGCCAACGATTTCTCTACTGCCGATCGTCCGCGCTGGGTCGCCGGATCAATTGGGCCGGGCACGCGCTTTCCTTCACTCGGGCAAATTCGTTATGCGGAATTGCGCGACTACTACGAAGAACAAAGTCGTGCGCTTATCGAAGGCGGTTGCGATCTTCTCATCATCGAAACGATGTTCGATCTGCTCACCGTAAAAGCAGCCATGAACGGTGCGCGCCGCGCGATGTCGGCACTTGGACAACAACTTCCCTTACAAGTGCAAGTGACGATGGAACTCACTGGTCGCATGTTGCCGGGCACAGAAATTGGTGCAGCGCTAGCGGCAATCGACCCATTGCATCCCGACGTCATTGGTATTAACTGCGCCACTGGGCCAGTTGAAATGGGTGAACATTTACGTCATCTCGCTGCTCATGCGCGTATGCCCATTTCGTGCATCCCTAATGCCGGTCTTCCCAGTGTGGTTGACGGCCATATGCATTACGACCTCACACCCGAACAACTCGCCGATCATCACGCGCGTTTCATCACGGAATTAGGCGTGAACATTGTGGGCGGTTGTTGCGGAACCACTCCAGAACATATTGCGGCGGTGGTGCAGAAATGCGCCAACCTCACCCCCGCTCCCCGCACACCCATTCATGAAGCGGGCGCAACCTCGATTTATTCACTAGTTCCGTTTGAACAAGATCGTTCGTTCATGATTATTGGTGAGCGCACGAACGCTAACGGTTCGAAGAAATTCCGTGAAGCGTTGTTAGAAGGCGATCTCGATACCTGTGTGCAGATGGCGAAAGATCAAGTGCGTGAAGGCGCGCATGTTCTTGACCTTTGTGTTGACTATGTCGGCCGTAACGGCGCAACCGATATGGATGAACTGGCCAAGATGTTGGCCACACAATCGAGCGTTCCACTGGTGCTCGACTCCACCGAACCTGAAGTAATGGAAGCCGGACTTTCTTGGCTTGGCGGTCGAGCCATTCTGAACTCGGCGAACTTAGAAGACGGTGAAGAACCGGGCAGTCGTCTTGATCGCGTGATGCGCCTCGCCGGTGAATATGGCGCGGCAGTTGTTTGTTTGTTGATCGATGAAGAAGGCCAGGCCCGTGATGTCGAATGGAAGATGCGTATTGCGCACCGCATCCATGATTTGGCCGTGAATCGTTATGGTCTCGAATCCAGCGATCTCATTTTCGATGCGTTGACATTCCCGCTCTCCACTGGTGATGACGACCTTCGTGGCGATGCCATGGCCACGATCGAAGCGATTCGCCGCATTAAGGCAGAACTTCCAGGCGTGCACACCACCTTGGGTGTTTCCAATGTGTCGTTTGGTTTGAAACCAGCCGCTCGCCATGTTCTCAACTCAGTGTTTTTGGCCGAATGCGTTGAAGCCGGTTTGGACTCCGCCATCGTGCACGCAGCGCGCATCATGCCGCTCAACAAGATCCCTCAAGAACAGCGCGATGTTTGTCTTGATCTCATCTATGACCGTCGCCGCGAAGGTTACGACCCACTTACAACGCTGCTCGAAGTCTTTGCCGATGTGCAGACCACCGAAGTTGAACGTGAAGACCGCAGCGATTGGACAATTGATCGTCGTCTCTCACAACGCATCATTGATGGCGATCGTGACGGATTAGAAGCCGAACTCGATGAAGCACTGGCAGCCGGTTATGCGCCGCTGGCAATCATTAACGATGTGTTGTTAAGCGGCATGAAAGTTGTGGGCGATCTATTCGCTACCGGCGAAATGCAACTCCCCTTCGTTCTGCAATCAGCCGAAACAATGAAAACCGCAGTGGCCCATCTAGAACCGCATATGGAAAAAAGCGATTCGGGCGGCAAAGGCCGAATTGTGCTCGCCACTGTGAAAGGTGATGTGCATGACATCGGCAAGAACTTGGTTGACATCATCCTCACCAATAACGGTTATGAAGTCGTCAACTTAGGCATCAAGATTTCGATTGCCGAGATGATTGAAAAGGCGCTCGAAGTAAAAGCCGATGCCATCGGCATGAGCGGACTTTTAGTGAAGTCAACGCTCATCATGCGCGAGAACTTAGAAGAACTCAACGAACGTGGCCTTTCCGATATCCCAGTGTTATTGGGTGGCGCAGCGCTTACCCGCAGTTACGTCGAACGTGATTTGCGTGAGGTCTACGAAGGTCGTCTCTTCTATGGCAAAGACGCTTTCGAAGGCTTACGGGTGATGGATCGCTTAGGCGACATCAAACGTGGCAACGAAGCCGATGATCCCGATTGGGGTCGTGTGCCGAGTGAAAGCAAAGTGCCGGCGCGATCGGGCACCAATGAGCCCGCCGATGAAGCAGAGTTACCCACTCGCTCCCCTGATGTCATTGCCGACAACCAAATTTTCCGTCCGCCGTTTTTAGGTACGCAGATCGTGAAGGGAATTCCGCTCGACGATATTGCCGCCTACATCAACGAAACGGCACTGTTCCGCAATCAATGGCAATACCGTCCCGAAACGGTCAATGGCGTTACCGAAACCGACGAAGAATTTAAAGATCGCATTCGTCCCATTTTGCGAGCCCAATTGGCCGAAGCGAAAGCCGGCGACATGTTGGTGCCGCAAGTTGTGTACGGCTATTTCGCCGTGAACTCCGATGGCAACGATCTCATTGTTTGGTCCGATGAATCGCGTCAAAGTGAACTCACTCGTTTTTCCTATCCGCGCCAACGCAATGCTCCCTATTACTGCATTGCTGATTTCTTCCGTCCGAAAGAAGATGAGGTTGACTTCGCGGCGTTCCATATCGTCACGATGGGCGAACGAGTTTCTGAAGTGGCCGCCGAACTCTTTGCGGAAAACCGTTACCAGGAATATTTGTTAGTGCATGGTCTCGGTGTGGAAATGGCCGAAGCGTTGGCTGAGTATTGGCATCACCGCATTCGTAGTGAATGGGGTTTTGTTGATGAAGATGGTCCCTCGTTGGCCGGATTGTTCCGTCAGCAATACCGCGGTGGTCGTTATTCGTGGGGTTATCCCGCTTGTCCTGATTTGGAAGACAATCAACGTGTGGCCGAGTTACTTGATGCCGGTCGTCTTGGCATTGAAGTAAATGAAGACACGGGATTTCAATATCAACCGGAGCAGACAACGTCAGCGATTATTTGCCATCACCCGCAAGCCAAATATTTCGTGGCTCGTTAATCGTTGTTACGAAAGTAAGGCGCGGGCCACAAGATCGGTGCCAAAGGCCGTGAGAATGGCCAAATATAAAAGTCCGGTGGCGGCCATTACCGCTGAATAGGCGCGCTCTTTCAGCGCCAAGCGCGTGGTGATCACTAAGCCAATCGTGGTGACCGCGCATAAGAACCAAAACCACGAAAGCAATCCGTTGTAACCGTCGTCGATGGTTCCATTTAATGCAGAGATCATTCCGGTGGGCACTAACAGCAACGCCACTTCGGGCACCCATAACCAACCGGTCCAGCGCACCAATTCCAAAAGCGCGCCGCGGGCTAAGCCGGGCTGCACCAAATACCAGTGACCTAACAACATGGCGTCGGACACCGCGCCTAAGAACAACGCGCCGACCACATAACGCGCCACCGCTAACCATGTGGGATCACCGGCGTTGAATCCGGCGGCCACCACACCCACCATGCCGATAATCGGCGCAATGAGATCGAGTCGAGGATCGAATTCTTTAGCGGTGAGATCTTTTTCGGCCGCCGCGCGTTCAATGCCGGTCATTTCCGCCACACGCGCTGTGCGCGCTTCGGCTAACGCCACTTGGCCTGAAACACCTGCGCCTTTGCGGGCAATGGAAAAGCCCAACGCCACACCCGAGGCCAACACCACACCGAGCGATGAGTAATCACGCAGTGGCATCGGTTCGATGATTTGTGTGCCAATCCACCATGCACCGGCCGCCATCAATAAATACGTGCCGCGCATTAACCAGCCATAGCCAAGTGAAACTTCGCGCCGACGAGTGGTTACCCAAATAAAGAACAAACCGCCGGTGGCCCATTGCAACAGCACTGAGGCTGCATCGAAATCAATCATGCGGAGACCGATGCTAAATCGTGATTCGCATTGTTAAGTGATTGAGCGGTGCCATTTACTAACGCCACGATGTCTTCGAGCCGGAATCCGAATTCACCGGGCAAGTAAATGCCGGGCTCAACCGAATAGGCATTGCCCTCGGCCAACGGATTGTTGTTGCCTAAAACGATGTACGGGTCTTCATGCTCTTCAACACCGATGCCATGGCCGGTGCGATGGATGAACCATTCGCCGTAGCCGGCAGCATCAATGATGTCGCGTGTGGCTTTATCAACTGCTTGAGCCTCGAGCCCAACAGAACCGGCTTGAACACCAACGTTTTGGGCTTGTTGCAAAACGGCATAGACGTCGCGCATTTTTTGGGTGGGCTCACCCACCACCACACAACGAGTGATATCGGAACAGTAACCAACACCAAATTCATCGTGCATCGTTCCGCCAAAATCGCAAAGAACAACATCGCCCTTATTGATTCGTCGCCCACCAGGTTCATGATGCGGACTGGCGGAGTTTTCACCGGCAGCCACAATGGCGAAGTTCACGCGTGAATGACCACCATCAATGATGCGGCGTGAAAGTTCAGCCGAAACTTCCGCTTCAGTTTTTCCTTCTAACGCAATTTCGCCGCGCTGTAATTGACCCGCAATGACATCCACAACGGAGGCGGCTTTTTGCAACATGGCCAGTTCGTGTTGATCTTTTTGGGCGCGCAACTTGCCGATGACCGACGACGCGTTGGTCATTTGGGCTTGCGGCATTGCATTTTGTAATGCCAGAACAAACCGCGACCACGTGCGATCACCAACAGCAACGCGGCCCGCACCTTTGGCATAACCCGCCACTAACGAAATTGGATCTTCGGTTTCGCCCCAGCCGCGCACCGAAAATTCATCACGGGGTTGCACGCGCGGAACTTCAAGTTGGGGAACAACCAATACCGCATCGCCATCTTTGGGCACCACCAACATGGTGAGACGCTCCAAAGGCATGGCTTCATAACCGCATAACCACGGTAAATCAGCCCCTAACGACAAAAGGCAAATATCAATTCCTTGAGCATCCATTTCGTCGCGTACGCGAGCAAACCGCTGGGCAAAAAAGTTCGACACCGCTACCCCGCGTCAGCAGCGTTTTGTGTCGCCGAGGCATCGGCCGCTTGGCGTGCGTGATAACTCGAACGAGTTAAGGGACTCGACTCAACATGGCGAATGCCATAGGACTCGCCCACGCGTCGATAGTGGTCAAATTGTTCGGGCGTCACCCAACGATGCACCGGCAAATGATGCGATGTCGGGCGCAAATACTGACCAATAGTCACAATCGAAACACCAACACCGGCGAGATCAGCCAATGTCGCTTCGATTTCTTCATCAGTTTCACCCATGCCCACAACCAAACCTGATTTGGTGACCAAATCGGCTTTGCGCGCTCGGCTTAAAACCGCCAGCGATCGGGCATAACCCGCCGATGGTCGCACTGCTCGTTGCAGGCGCGCCACCGTTTCGATGTTGTGATTTAAAACATCGGGACGGGAATCGAAAATTGCATCTAACGCATCGGGGTTACCGCGACAATCAGAAATAAGTACTTCAACTTGCGTGCCGGGCACCCGCTGACGAATAGCGCGCACGGTTTCGGCCATTGCGCCGGCACCTTCATCGAATAGATCATCGCGAGCAACGGTGGTGACAACCGCGAAACGCACGCCCATCTTTTCAACCGCTTCGGCCACGCGTAACGGTTCATCGGCTTGTAATGGTTCGGGCTTGCGCGTATCCACCAAACAAAAACCACAGGCACGAGTGCAACGCTCGCCATTAATCATGAATGTTGCGGTGCCATCGGCCCAACATTCACTTAAGTTCGGACAACCGGCTTCTTCGCAAACAGTCACAAGACCGAGTTGGCGAACAGTTTTCTTTACTTCGAGAGCGCGGCCTTTTAGTTTCACATTGGCGCGCATCCAATCGGGTTTGCGATCGGTGATGGCCACTTCGCTGGCCACACCGGCTTCGGCGAGACGACCGCGTAAACGCAACGACGGGCCGTGATCGGATGCCGTGCGCACAATCTCACCCGCACCTAAGCCGCGACTGAAAGGCGAAAGATCTTCGTCGCCGCCTTTACGTTCGGTGATTGATTGCAACTCGATTGTTGTCTGCCACACATTGGCTGCCGCTTCGATGATGGCAGCGCGCACGGTGGCCATATCAACATCGATGCCTTCACTGGCTAACGATGTCACCGGCTTATCGGCAATGCCGCACGGAACGATATGGGTGAACATGTCCATTTGCGGATTCACATTCAAGGCAAAACCATGCATGGAACGACCGCGATCGAGACGCACGCCAATGGCCGCAATTTTGCGGGGGTTTTCTGACTCGGGCTCTACCCAAACGCCCGGATATTCCTTTAAACGACCCACGTCTTGAAGACCGAGCGCCTTTAGCGCGTCAATCACGACTTGTTCGACAGTGCAGACATAACCAACCGTGTCGGCCATACCGCCACCGCGTTTACCGGGCACATTCAAAATTGGATAACCAACAAGTTGGCCAGGCCCGTGATAGGTGACATCACCACCGCGACTAGCGCGCACCAATTGCGCTCCCACCGATTCCGGTGGAACTAACACATTGGCTAAATCGGCCCGTGCACCCAATGTGTAGACATGCGGGTGTTCGCATAACAACAACCAGTTGTCATGTCCGTGTTGAAAAAGAGCGTGCTGAAGGTCGGCGCCTTCGCCGTAAGGAACGGTGCCTAACCACCGAACTCGTAAGGCGCCTTCTAACTTCAGAGCTCCGCCTCCCAGTCACGTGTTTCGAGAATTTCTTTCACCTGACGCAAGAACGCTGCGGCATAGGCACCATCGAATGCACGATGATCCCAACTCATGGCCAACATGCCAACCGAGTGAATGGCAATTGATTCATCACCATTGCCATCGGTAACGACAACAGGCTTGCGATGAATGCCGTCAGTCGAAATGATCGCTACTTGCGGTTGATTAATGATCGGCAACACAAGATGCGAACCAAACGAGCCTGAATTCGAAAGCGTGAACGTTCCGCCCGTGATGTCATCAGCCGAAAGTTGCTTGGTGCGGGCTCGGTGCGCCAGATCATTAATTTCGCGAGCAATGGCACGCAACCGCTTGTCGTCGGCTTCATGAATGACCGGCGCTAAGAGGCCGTCGTAATTGAGATCAACGGCAAAAGCCAGGTTCACATAGTTGTGCACGATTAATTCGCCGTTACCCACCGATGCATTCATATGCGGGAAGTTGCGCAATGCATCGATGACGGCCCGCGAAATAAACGGCAGATACGTGAGGCTGAAACCCTCTTCAGCGCGGAACGCTTCGCGATGGGCGCGACGTACACGTTCGACGTTTTCGTAATCCACTTCAACAATGGTGTAGGCGTGCGGTGAAACTTGTTTCGACATCACCATGTGTTCACCGGTGCGCTTACGAATGTTGTTCAACGCTTCAACGGTGTCACCGGTTCCAGAACGCGGCGCGGGCAAACCTTGACGTCCGCCAGATGTCGGGGCTGGTGCAACAGTGCGTGCGGGTGCTGCGGCCGGTGCACCACCAGATGCAACACGAGCACGAATGGCACCTTCAACATCGTTACGCGTAATGCGACCACCAGGGCCGGTGCCGGTGATGGTGCGCGGGTCGAGGCCGTACTCGTTTACTAATTGACGAACGATTGGCGACAAGAGTTGTCCGGCAGTAGCGGCCGACGGCGCGGCTGCAGCGGGCGCGGGCGCTGCGGCAGGTGCTGGTGCTGCTGCCGGTGCAGGCGCTGGCGCAGGTGCTGGCGCGGGCGCTGGAGCCGGTGCGGGCGCTGGAGCAGGAGCCGGTGCCGGAGCGGCGGCCGGAGGAGGTGTCGGTTCCGGTGCCGGTGCCGGTTCGGGAGCAGGAGCAGCCGCAGCGGGGGCCGGAGCAGCTGCGCCGTCACCAACCACCGCCAAAATGGTGCCTACATCAACCGTGTCACCTTCAGCAACGCGAATTTCGGTGAGCACACCGGAGACGGGTGAAGGAACTTCAGAGTCAACCTTGTCAGTTGACACTTCGTATAACACCTCGTCTTCAGCAACAGAGTCGCCCACTTTCTTGAACCATTTCGTAATGGTTCCTTCTGTGACCGATTCGCCAAGTTGAGGAAGTTGAATTTCAGCCATTGCTGTCCTTTTCGAGATCAACCATGAAGTGATCGACCGGTGAGGGCCAACACACTTTCACCAAAGAGTTCGCTAAGAGTGGGATGCGGTTGAATGAATGCCGCGACATCATCAACATTTGCTTCCCAGTTCACTGCCAAATATGCCTGTCCAAGTTGTTCGGTAACCCAAGGGCCGACCATATGAACACCAAGCAAACGACCACCGGTTCCATCAGCGCGCTTTTCCGCAATGATTTTCACTAAGCCTTCCGGTTCGCCCACGATGAGCGCACGGCCGTTTCCGCTATAGCGATGTTTTGAAACGATGACATCGAAGCCCGCTTCTTTTGCCGAGGCTTCGGTGTGCCCCACGAAACTCACTTCGGGATGACAGTAAATACACCACGGCACTTTGCTGTAGTCGAGCGGAAGTGGATCTTCGCCAAGGATGTCTTTAATCACCAACATTCCTTCGGCGAAACCAATATGCGCAAGAGCCGGTGTGGCGATGAGATCACCTGCGGCCCAAACACCCGGTTCGGCCGTGCGACACCATTGATCAACTTCAACGTGACCGCGCTCCGAAATTTTCACCGCGGTGCCACTTAAATCGAGATTTTCAGTGAGCGGTCGACGTCCAACCGACACCACAACCATTTCGACGTCAATCGTTTGATTGTC
>JBEGMF010000090.1:0-16757 GCA_041183205.1 Actinomycetota bacterium
CTTTGGGCAATGGTCTTGGTGCGGACAGCAACCTCTCCGCCGGTGGCAATGGTGTCGACGGCCGCCTCCAGCAGGCGTTCTCTGGTCGCACTATCGCCTGTACTCCGCACTTTTGCCATAAATTCAGGCTATCGGCGAGTGAATAATTTTGTGGTGCATTGCTACATTGTGGGTAGTTTTGTAGTAGAACTACAACGTCCGGTGCTATCCGCCCGATATCTCCGGATGTCTCGGCAAAGGCCTGCCCGCTGGAGTCGTGACAAAGAATGGGACCGGATCAGTGCCCGATCCGGTCCCATTTCCATGTCTGGCTGCTGCTACTTGCCTTTTTCAATCAACGCGAAAGACAACGTGTTCTAGTTGCCGCCGGCAGCTGCCGGCATCACAACTTCAGTGACGTGTCGCAAATATGACCAGGCGATCTCCGGCGGAAGTCCACCAATGAGTGGATGTAATGCCAGTGGTTGGCCAGCGCGCACCCATTCAATTGCTTCATCGGTAGACAAGATTCGGTGACTGCGGTTTTCGGCGCGTAATTCCTCGGCGCTTGAAACAAACGAAAGACTTGTGATGTCTTCGTTGCCTTCATTCCATTCGGCATACGAGCGAACGTCATGCATGAGATACGGACCGAGTTCATCCCATGCCTTATCGACATCATCAGCAACAAAAACCACGGTGGCGGAATCGCGCGGGGGAAGCACACACATTCCGGGTGTGTGGTTGTTTTCCAGCGCGGCCTTTTCGTATGCGACTTTTAATTCCTCATCATCTTTCTGACCGAAAAATCCAATGCCGTTACGTCCGGCACGCCGCGCCGCCGGAAGCGAACCGCCGCCCCACGCCACCATGGGGCCTCCCGGTGTAAAGGGTGCAGGCGTGATTTTTAATGTCATTCCGTTATGTTGAAACGGTTCGCCCGTTTTGGCTTTGAGTAAAAGTTCAAGTTTTTCATCGGCGATTCGACCTCGTTGTTTGTAGGTTTCACCGAACATTTCGTATTCCGCTGATCGATAACCAAGAGCGGCGACATAGGAAACACGACCATTACTTACGAGGTCGAGCACACTCATATCTTCGGCCAATTTGATGGGGTCATAAAGGGGAAGGATGACGACCGCAACAATGATGGGCAATGTCGATGTGCGTGACGCCATTGCGCTGGCCAATACCATTGGCGAAGGTAAATATCCGTCGTCAACACCGTGATGCTCAGAGACCATGGCGTAAAACGCGCCATGTTTTTCCGAATAATCGGCCATTTCTATTGCGGCTTTATAAAGGTCAGCGGCCGGTACGCCTTGGGTTGGTGCTCTCATATCAAAGCGAAGACTGAACATTTGCTTTCCCCCACCTACTCAAACGAGTGCTGCGCCGATCCTAGTGGTGGGCCCGACTTGCACATGATGAAAATGAAAATGGCCCCGCTAGCGTGCCAGCGTGAACCCGATATCAGAACAAGCTCTTAAGTCGCTCTTTACTGAGGCGCGTACATGCTCAAAATTCGCGTCGACGCCCGTGAGTGAAGCGCAACTGGAAGAGATCTACCGCATCACATCCTTTGGTCCCACCACGATGAACACGCAACCAATGCGTCTCAGTTTCGTAACGTCAGAATCGGCCAAAGAGCGATTGATGCCTTTTGTTTTCGAATTGAATCAACCGAAAGTGGCGTCAGCGCCGGTAACGGCAATTGTGACCGCGCATCGTGACTTTACGGAATTCATGGCGGAAACATTTCCAGTGCGTCCTGATGCTGCGGAACGTTTCGCCGACGAAAACTTTCGACTGCAAACGGCTCTTTCGCAGACCTGGTTACAGGTTGGCTATTTGATCATGGCAGTGCGATCAGTCGGATTAGCCGCTGGACCATTACTGGGATTTGATGCTGCCGGTGTCGATGGTGAATTTTTTGCTGGCGAACCACTGCACACAGTCGCATTAGTAAATATTGGTGTACCCGCAGGTGAGCCTCCGTACGATCGTCTTCCTCGACTGTCGTCCGATACAGCAATTCGTTTTCTTTAATTTATAAATAAGCGCGTTTTTACATCGATTCGTAACACTGTGCGAAAGTGCACTCATGCGAGTGTTGCTCGTTGAAGACGAAGTCGACCTTGCCAACGCCATCGGCAAGGCATTTGCCGCGAACAACATCGACTATCGCATCGTTAACGACGGTCAATCGACATTGACAATTGATTTAACCCCCTTTGATCTCATTATTTTGGACGTGGGATTACCTGACATCAACGGATTTGTTATTTGTCAGATCATTCGAACGCGATCGCCAATTCCGATCATCTTTCTTTCCGGTCATGATGACGAAGATGAATTGCTCGCCGGTTTCGATTCTGGTGGCGATGATTATGTGAAGAAGCCATTTTCAATGCGGGAACTGATTGCGCGTATCAATGCTGTAGTTAATCGCCGCGCGCCGGCCAACATTGAAAACGTACTGATCGTCGGAGATCTTGAACTTGATGTCCGTCGCCATCGTGTGGTGTATGGCGGTGACGAGGTTGAATTAACTCGCAAAGAGTTCGATCTCCTTGAACTTTTGGTGTCACATCCAAATCAACTTCTCTTGCGTGAGGAGATTTTGGACCGAGTATGGGGAGCGGATCACTTTGGTCCGATGAAAACTTTGGATGTCCATATGGCTACGTTGCGGAAGAAGTTGCCGGCGGCCAACGCCATTGAGACCGTGCGCGGATTGGGGTATCGATTCGTGCCTCGAGCCGTTGCCGGGTTTTCAAGTTCTTAAGGCGTGAAACGTAGCCATCCCACTGATTGATAAAGCGCCCAAAGCATGGTTACGGCGCTAACAACAACGATCGGTGGGTACAACTTTTTGGGCAATGCCAAAACGAGGGCTACGAAGATGGGGAAGGCCATAAGAAGAAAACGCGGCGACGATGCTTGACGCGCATTAGCGAAGGTGATTGCTACTAAGGCAACGGTCCAAGAAATCCAAACTGCGCTCATGCGTTTCCACAAAACCAAAACTGTGCCGAAGCCACCCATCACAATTAAGCCAATAGCGTTTATCCAGGTGTCCCAGTCGTGCACTTTGCCTTCCGCAATATGTTTGAAACTGCGGAGCGTTTGATAACCAAAATCAACTTTTGCCATCCAAACCTGATTTTGGATTTCGAAGTAACCGTTCACCATTCCGGTTTTTCGCCAGACAAAAACAAGCCAGAGAAGGAATCCAATCGGCGCTAGTACCGGAGCGATGATTGGTTTCAGACTTTTCGTTTCTCGGATGGCCAAAAAGGCAGCAACGGCACAAGGAACAAATAACAAAAAACCATTTGGTCTTGCTGCACCACCAATGAGCGCAAACGTGCCAGCCAATAGCCATTGTTTTTTGTCGAGAGCCAAAAAGACAACGGCGACACACATCAACATAAGGCTCTCGGTGTAGAACATCGAGAACACAAATGCGCTGGGCCAAACAATTAATAAAAGAACCGACTTTGTTGCGACTTTGTCTGTATAACGACGCTCGATTACTCGCCATAAAACAACAATGCCGATGGCGCCGAAAATGGTTGAAACGATGAGCCCAGCGGCCGGAATTGATAGTGGCGTGAGGAATGCAATAAAGCGGGCGGAATATGGAAGCAGCGGGAAGAACGCCAACTTCGCCCATGTAGCAATTCCGGGTTGACCGGTCATGGTGTAACCGTCTTCGGCCACCATGACATTCCAGTTGGCATCCCAAGTGGTTAAGCGCGCCACCGCACTTTTGTCTCCAGGCATTGCTAGCAACGCAAAGATGAAAATGCCGAGACGAACGCCAAGAAAAATGGCAAGCGGCGTGAACCACCAATGCTGGCGAACTTTTCGCCAATTGTCTGTAAGTGCGGTCGTCATAAGACCTCTAGGTCTGCAAATTATTTTCTTTGCGGGTCGCTAAATAGTAGAGCCATAGCAATGAGGGAATGGCCGTAACCGCCGCAATGGCAAAAACTATGAGGAGACCCGTAAGAGTCGCGTCAGAACCAGCAACTTGATCGATGGTGACGCTGTCGAAAAAGAAGTATGGATATTGCGAGACGCCCCAACCAATAAGAACCGCAGCAACTGCAGCCGCGGCAGTGAATCGAACAAAAGTGATGTGCTTGGTGCGAAGTAGGACCATCGTGGCAATGCCAAAAATGGCGGACAGCAGAATGAGCCACCAACCGCGCGATTCAAGTCGGTCGGCGAAGTTGGGAACATCGGATCGCAAAATACCAATGCCAATTAATGCGACAACACCGGTAAGCGCTCCGGTGATGATGGCGCGTAGTGCGCAATAGCGGGCTACTTCGTCGTTACCCGCGCGGGCAGCATCACTAGCCAAAAATGTTGCGGCCAAAAAGGCGCAAGTAAGAACGGCCAATGTTCCACCGAGCCACGAAGTGGGGGATGTCCATGAAGAAACAGTGTCGCCACTGGTGAGGGTGACTTTCTCACCGACGATGGCGCCAACGATCATTCCTAAAAAGAACGGAGTGATAAATGAGGAGAGGGCAAAAATCGCACCGAAAAAGCGAGCACTCTTTAAATTGGCGCTGAATTTTCGAAAGGCAAAACCAGCACCGCGTAAAACAATGCCAAAGACGACGATTGTCCACGGAATCCAAAGCGTTGTCATAAGGGCAGAGAAACCCGTTGGGAAAGCCGACCAAAGAAAGACCAAAACATAAATAATCCAGACATGGTTTGCTTCCCATACTGGACCAATACTGTGGTCAATCTGCGTGCGAATTTTTGCGCCGTGTTTTGCATTGCCGGCGAATAAATCCCAAATACCACTGCCATAATCGGCGCCACCGAAAATTCCGTAGGCGATCACGCCAACGAACATCAATGCGGCGATGATGTCAGGCAAATTCATACGTGCAATGTCTCCGGCGAATAGGGAGTGGGCAAAGCATCGGGCTCACCGGCGCGCCAGCGACTGGCCATGGAGCGCAAGATAAGAACAGTTGCTACACCGATCGCCAGATACAAAATCGAAATCAACATCAAACTGACCCAGACATAATCGGATGTCGTGACGGCCTCGGAAACTTTCATGATGTTGTAGACAATCCACGGTTGTCGACCAACTTCAGTAACAATCCATCCGGATTCAAGTGCAACAACAGCCATAAGGCCAGAGATCGCCACAAAGCGCATCGGCCATTTTTCACCAATTAATGAACGCTTCTTCCGCTCGCGCCATAAGAACCAAATTGAGAAAGCCGCGAGCAAGGATCCAATGGCCACCATGGTTTGGAAGGCGTAATGGACGATATTGGCGGGCGGTCGTTCGTCGGGTGGGAATTGATCAAGGCCGGGCACAGTCCCGTCAATTGAATTAGTGGAGAAAAACGAGCCGAGTAGAGGAATTTGGATTGACCATTTCACTTCATCGCCAACAAGCCAACCGCCAACAACAAGAGGTGCGCGCGATTCGGGAGTTACCGACAACTCGATAGCGGCAACTTTTGCTGGTTGATCTGTGGCTAATCGCCAACCGGAAACATGCCCAACAATTGGTTGCACGATGGCGAAAAGTGCAGTCATCGTGAGTGCATAACGAAGAGCAAGCTTGTGATACTCATCGCGTCGGCCTTTCAAAATTCCAACGGCGTACACGCTGGCGACTAAGAAGCCTGTGACCATGTAAGCAGCAATAAACATATGCAGTGCTTGGCCGGCAACGGCACTATTGAACATTGCTGCTAGTGGAGAAATATCAGTGACGACACCGTTTTCAATGGCGAAGCCACTTGGTGCGTTCATCCACGCGTTGACCGAGATAATGCAAAACGTTCCAAACGCGCCGGAAAGAATGATCGGCAGCAATGTCCAAATGTGTATTTTCGGATCTAAGCGATTCCAGCCGTAGAGGTAGATGCCGAGAAAAATTGCTTCCAAGAAGAAGGCGATTCCTTCGAGGCCAAAAGCTAAACCAATGACATCACCAAATTTCGACATGAGTCCCGGCCACAACAGGCCCATTTCGAAACTTAGAACGGTGCCACTTACCGCACCGACGGCGAAAAGAACAGCGGCCACTTTCGACCATCGCCGCGCAAGAGTGAGAGCGACTTCATCGTTTTTGCGTAAACCGCGTCGATGAAGAAGGAAAATGAGAAACGGAAAGGCCACACCGAAACAAGAAAGGATGATGTGGAAGCCGAGGGAAAGCGCCATCTGTTGACGGGCGGCGGTCAAGGTCTCAATAGCGAACACGCCATCTGATAACCCGATCCCGAACATGTAACGAATGTAGTTGTTCGCCGGGTTGTGAAAGTTCTCTTTGCACTTTCCGCATGCTGCGATGAGTGGATCGTTTCCCGAAACGGCAATTAGTCGAGGAAAATCTCGTTCAGCGGAGGCATTCCGTTAAACCCGACGCTGCTGCATGGTGCCGTGTAGGCGCCGGCGGCAAGAAAATCAATGGAATCTCCTTCGACCAAATTGTCCGGCAAGTCGACGGGGTTTTGTTCGTACATCACGTCGATGGAATCGCAAGTTGGGCCGGCAAGCACCGAAGGTATGGGTTGTCCAGTGGCGTTAGTGCGCAGGCGAAAGTGAATTGCTTCGTCGAACGTTTCCACTAAACCGTGGAAACGACCGCAATCGATAAACACCCAACGACGCGGGTCAATTTCCCGTTGCGAAACTAAAACAACCGATGAACGCAATACTCCGGCATCAGCCACGAGGTAGCGACCCGGTTCAGCAAAAATTTTCGGTCGGTGCATGCCGAAAAACTTTTCCAACGAATGCATGATTGTCGCGCCGTAGTCGTCGATTGATGGAATCTCTTCTTGATAGTGGCCGGGAAAACCACCGCCGAGATTGATGTGATCAAGGATGGAGCCGTGACGTAACAGATTCGAATTGATAGAGGCGACGGTTTCGAGCGCGCTATCCCATGCATGAATGTCGCGTTGTTGGGAACCGACATGAAACGCAACTCCGGCAGGACATTCATGCTGGTGCGCAATTTTCATAAGTTCGGTGCATTGCGCTTGGGAAGTGCCAAACTTTTTTGAAAGAGGCCAATCGGCGCCACTGCCGGCGTGGAGAAGACGAATTGTTATCGTTAATTCTTTGGCGGGAATTGGTTCAGGCTGATGCAATTGTGCAGCAGCGAAAATTTTGTTGAGTTCTTCGGATGAGTCCACCGTGAAACGCCGAACACCTTTTGCAAGAGCGAAAGAAATATCGCTTGATTTCTTGATGGTATTTCCGTAGGAGATGTTTTCGGGGTCAACGCCGATCGAGAGGCATTCGTTAAGTTCGGCGCGACTGGCGATATCAAATGAACAACCAAGTGAATGAAGGCGTTGCAAAATTGGAACCGCCGGATTGGCTTTCACGGCGTAATGGTGATCAACATTGGGCAGCACACGGCAAAGTTCGCGATATTGAAATTCCACGATGTCGATATCGACAACGACAAATGGCGTGGACGTCTTACAGGTGTTGAGAAAGGCTTCGATTCGTGCTGACGGAAACGTCGTCGGCTGCGGTACGAAGGATTGGAAGTCGGTCATCGAACGTTGCGCTTCTCCGTAGGTGAACGGCAGTAAATATGGGCCGAACATTAGAGAGACGGCATGCAAATTTCGAAAGAATCATTGGCCTATTGCCGAGGTAGTGGACGCGGCGTAGTACTTTTTCACCGACAACAGGCCAATGTTTTAGGAGACGTAATGGCACCTCGAGTGATGTTCGCAACGTTGAAGGCTCAGCCGGGTAAGCGTGATGAATTGAAAGCCGTCTTTACCGAGATGTTTGCGGTATCCGAGAGCGAACCGGGCACGCAGGCGTACAACCTCATTGAAGGTGACGATCCTGACACGTTGTATTTCTACGAACAGTACGAAAGCCAAGAAGCGATGGATTCGCATATGGCCGGCGCAGTGCTGGCATCGATCTATCCCAAAATGGGTGAGTTTCTTGCTGATGGTGGTGCCGTTTCAGGCACCTTGGTGCGCGGCATTTAAGCAGCGCTTTCCCGAGTCAAGATTTGTCTTATCGCGCTAAGGGCGAGGTGTTTTAGCGATCACCAATTGCGATGTGTCAACGGCAATTGGCCAACCGGCTGGAATTTCGCTCTTGGCGCGCGCCACCAAAACGGTTAATTCGTTGTCAGGATCTTCACGGTAAGCATCACCGATAATGAATGCGTAATCCCCGTAGGTCGTCATATCAGCGCACAGATTCAATTGGGCGAAAATCTGAACGGCTTGATCCCAATCAAATTCGTCAGTGAAGACAACGCGTTCACCTTCAGCGAATTCACTGCAACGAGAAAGAATTGCTTCGTTACGTTCTTGTTCAGCGGGCGTAGCGAAAATCGTTTCCGATCTCGCTGATGGAATTTGACGCACGGCAAGGCCCGAAAAGACGAGTGTGAGAATGAGCGAGAGGACAATCAAGCCTTTCTGCAAACGAGATCGCCCATCGATCATCACGATCTTTCGATTGCGGAAAGCATCTTGAATTAGCACCGAAAGACAACTGATCCAAAGCAATGGGCCAATGCCGACGATAGGGAGCAAGACATATGGTGCGTAGTCACTCCGACTGATCAATAAAAACATGATGGTTAGGAGTGTGGAACTGAGGCCTAAAACAATCGCGAGAAATTCGAATTGATAGTTCTTTCGTTGTCGAAAAACATTGATGCACAATCCCATCAACACGACGAAAAAGAAGACCTGACCGATTGTGAGTGAGCGAGATGGGAAAAAGACACTGGCTTGGCCGAGCCATTTCCCTTGCGGAGAAGGACTCAAAACGAGCATTTGTACGGTGTTTTTTAGAATTATCCCAAATTGGCTGGTGGTATTTACCGGTGTGTCATTTTCGGTGAAGATGCGCAAAAAATTATGGGTGCGGAAAAAGAAATCCCAAATGGGAAGTAGCCAAACAAGAAAACTTGTTCCGACAAACCAAATGGCGTCACGTAAGAATTCTTGTGGCGCGCGCCGTCGCCAAAACACGATGGCGAGAACGACAAATGAAAATAAGACAGTTGGAGCGGAACCAATATGAGTCTGTATGGCGATACCGCCCAAAATTGCTGAGACCACCACGAACGATCTTTTTAAGGTGGTGATTGCAGTAATCGTGGCGGCAAGGAATGTCAGTACCCAAAACATGGCACCGATCGGATTCCAGGGATCAAGGAAATAAACCCAGTCGAAACGCGTACTCCAAAAAAGAAGTACGGCGCTAGAAAGCGCCACTACAACTAATGGATGTTTTCGCAATTGCCAAAGGAAAAATCCCAAGGAAAGAACAGCCAATGTGATGGCAGCAATTTGATATTGAGCAAACGAATCTCCGGGCAAAATTCGGAAGATTGAATACCAACCAATTCCGAGTGGTCCGGGGTGATACCAGCCTTGACGTGAATAGGGGCCAGTGAATTGTTCGCCGTCTAGAAACGCGCTGGTGTTTAGATCAAGAACGGCGTAATCGCAACAAGGAATATTGCGATCGTCGAGCATTTGTAAATCGCGAATAACCGCTGCCATAAATGGCGCAACGAGAGAAACGACGATGACGATAAAGACCAGTCGTTTCCATCGCAATGAAAACGTCTTGGATGAAGTCTTAACCGTCGAGGCCATCTAAGTCGCGTAAATCGGACGGGACATCAATGGCATACATCTGCAAAACATCAAGCGGAACGATTTCCAGTGTGCGTTCATGCGTTGATGCTAAAACGACAGGTGCGGCATAACCATCGAGATGTGCGCGGTACCAATTCCGAGCGGTGACACACCAGCGATCACCGGGAACCAAACCTGGAAAGCGATATTCGGGCATCGGAGTAGAGAGATCGTTTCCGATCATTTTTTGGTGTTCAAGAAATTCGGCGGTCACGACTGCGCAAATTGTGTGTGCACCCATATCGTCGGGTCCGGTAGTGCAACAGCCCTCGCGGGTCCAGCCGGTAACCGGATCAAGACCACAAAGTTCTAAAACTCCACCGAGAACATTTCGCTCTTCCACGTAAGTAGTTGTAGATCAAATTCCGAGGAAAAGGTGGCACGGGTCGTAAATTTATGAATCGGGCCGCTTCCAGCCCGCCGTCATAATGAAAATTCCTTCGGCACGGGCCGTGACTTCGCCGCCAAATGACATTGTGCCAACGGTACGAACCTTGCGGCCTTCCACGCTCTCAACCCACGCGTCTAACGCGATTTCCGCTTCGATTGGGGTTGGCCGTTCATAACGAACGGAGAGCGTTCCGGTGAATCCGCCGAGTCCGAGGCAGACATTGGTGGCGCCAAGAAGTTCATCAAATGCCAAAGCAATAATTCCGCCATGCACCATTCCGGGAGGACCGGTGTATTGGGTAGCGAAAAAGGCGCGACCGCGGGTTCGCTCTTCGCCTTCATTGAATTCGAGATGCATGTCGGCCGAAATGGGATTCAGCGGACCAATGATCGGACTCCAAGGAAAAAATTCGCGCGGCTTTTTGGAAATACCCGTCGGACCACTATCACCGAGACGTCCTTGCATGGGAAGTCCTTCAGTGTGAAATGGTGTCAGCAGATCGGTGGCTTGTTGAAGCAGGTTGGTGGCATTCACTAAAACATCTTGCGGTGCGTTTGCACGTCGCAAGGCGGTAATGAATTTTCGTGTTTGGTTTGCGAGTTGTTCTGTTTCAGGCTCGTTATCAATCGACCAACCGGCGATAAACGGTGGTTGTTCACTCATTGGTTATATCCGAATCCTGAAATTTGAATTGATGATCCCGGCAAGCCTGGTTCGAGACGGCCGGCTAACCAGCCCCCATCGACTACTAGTTCGGTGCCCGTTATATAACTCGCATCTTCACTGGCTAAAAACGCAACGGCGCGGGCAATTTCATCGGGATAGCCAATGCGTTGGATTGCTTGAAATTGATAGGGAACTGTTTCGAGTGATGGATCATCGATGGGATTTCCCATCACAGTGTTCACGCCGCCCGGATGAACAGAATTGACGCGAATTCCGAAACGTCCCCATTCCATCGCGGCCGTTTTTGTCATACCGCGAATCGCGAATTTCGACGCCGTGTAGGAAAGCAAACCATTTTTCGAACCCATTCCATCAATCGATGAAATATTCACGATGGAACCACCACCAGTTTCTTTCATTAATGGCATTGCGGTGCGCATACCCAAAAAGCAGCCCACTTGGTTGACGTTGATGACGGCCATGTAGGCGTCAAGAGTGGTGTCTTCGATGGCGCTCGGCCGCAAGATGGCCGCATTGTTCACTAAGACATCAAGACCGGCACCGTTCTTTTCAATTACGGCAGCCGCATCGTTCCATGAGTCCTCACGGGAAACATCGAGATGTAAATACGTGGCACCAATTTCAGCTGCGACGGCGAGTCCTTGCTCATCGAGCACATCGCCCATGAAGACTGTGGCGCCCTCGCTGGCGAACAATCGAGCTTCAGCCTCTCCCTGACCACGGGCGGCACCAGTGATAAGCGCCACTTTGCCGTCGAATCGACCCATCATTTCCCCCTTGAACTCGGTACGGCAACCACGGCCAAACCTCGGATCTGAGCGTACTCCTCCCACTTGCAGGGAGAAATTGGCGGGCGAGAGTGGCCTTACGTTGGTGCGTAAATGACCTAGCCTGCTTCGGCGGTAGTCATTGTTATTGAGGGAGCAAAGATGTTTTTATCGGGCCGGAAATCGATTCGACGTTGGGCAGCGATTTCAGTTATCGCCGTTGTCGGCCTTGCGCCATTAGCGGCATGTTCAAGTGATGATTCAAGTTCGACGACATCGACCACGGTGTCAACCGGTCCGACCGTCACCGATGCAACTTGTCCGTTCACTGGGACGGTGAGTCAAACATCGGGTGGCGCAACTTCAGTGGCGACCACTCCTGTTACCGGCGTGACCACTTCGAAAGAAGGTTGCGTTGACAACATTCAACTCACCATGAGTTCCGGCGTTGGCGCGTGGACGGCTTCGTACGCAACGGGTGGCGTGAAAGATGCCAGTGGAGCAACCGTAAATACGGGTGGCTCAGCGGCGTTAGTAATCTCGATTACCGGTGGCCAATGGAAAGGCAATGGTCAAACACCGACCACTGTGTTGCCCGTTCAACTTGATTATGTGGAATCAATCAATGTCGTGAATGGCCCGAACAACGCGCTTCTAATCGTGTTTGGTTTGGATAAGCAACGTCCGTATCAAGCGTCCGATTCGTCCAACCCGGCTTATATCTCATTGGGAATTGGCTAAAGCGTAACGAAGAGAACGACGGCGCAAATAACGCCGTACGTTCCAATTACATAACGCAGTGTTGTTGGGTGTAATCGTCGCGCTTGCGATGAACCGATCCAACCGCCGATCAAACTGGCGGGGAACATCACTACAACGACAAGCCAATACACCGGACCGAAAATGGCAAAGACAATGACGGCGATGATGTTGATGGCGAACTGCAACACGCTTTTAAGGCCATTAATTCGTTGCAATGAATCGGCCAGTGTCAACGCCAAAACGGCGAGCAAAATAATTCCCAGCACTCCGCCGAAGTAACCGCCGTAAACGGCGGCGAAAAAGACAGAAATCTTGCGGACTATCGGACGGTTCTTTACCTGCGCTTGGCCGGATTCTGGATGGATTTCAGAAAGCCGCGCTTGCAATCTTGGTTGCATGAGCAACAACACCGAGGCAAAAAGAACGAGAAACGGAACGATGCTGCGAAAAAGTTTGTCGTCGGTAATTAACAAGATTGTCGAACCAACAATCGCGCCGGCGAGCACATAGGGAACTAACGACCGAACAGTTGCTTTTTGTCCCTCTAATTCACGACGGTAACCAGCAATTCCGCCGACATAACCTCCGACTAAGGCGATGGTGGAAGTGACATTGGCGGAAACGGATGGCAAACCCAAACTCAAAAGTGTGGGAAACGTAAGCAATGTGCCGCCCCCGGCTACTGCATTAATTGCTCCGGCCAATGCGGCAATCACGATAACAAGCGCGTATTCGCCCGGAGAGTTCAATGACATTGGTGCATCGTATTGCCAAACGAATGGTCAATCGGGCGAAATCAACGCCGTTCGTTGTCGAAGTTTCCTATGCTCGGTTGCGCAGTGGGGCTTTTGGGGAATCGCTTTTTCCAATCATTCGCAGGGGGAGTTATGCCAGATGAAAATGCCGCGGTAACCACGTCGATGGTGGCCGAAGGAATACAGCGCGTAACACTTAACGATCCAGAGCGCTACAACGCGTTAACTCCTGCCGTTATTGACGGTTTACTTTCCGCGTTCACGGCTCTTCGTCGTGATCGTGAAACGAGAGTGGTGGTGCTTGATGGAGTCGGTCGCGGTTTTTGCGCCGGAGCTGATATGAGCGCCACGGGTGGTGCTCCCGAACAGGCGAAAGGCCGCGGGCCGGTTGGTTTTGTGCACGAAATGCAAGAGCATTTAGGTGAAGCGGTAATTGCCATTCACGAAGCGAAGCAACCGGTCATTGGTGCATTTCATGGAGCGGTCATTGGTGGAGGTCTTTCGTTGGCATTGGCCTGCGATTTGCGAGTTGCCGATGCGAGCGCGTTTTTTGCCTCGCACTTCATTCGAGTGGGTTTGTCATCGTGCGATCTCGGTACCAGTTATTGGTTGCCAAGAATTGTGGGACCAACAATTGCCGCTGAACTGATGCTGACCGGTCGGCGTTTCGATGCCGAAGAAGCGCGTGGATATGGAATGCTCAATGCAGTCGTGCCAGAAGGTAACGCTTTAGAACATGCAGTCGATTTGGCTAAGCAGATCATGGAAAACTCCGAGTACGGCGTGCGCATGACCAAACTTGGTTTGTGGGCGAATTTGGATGCATCAAGTTTGCGTCAGGCAATGGAATTAGAAAATCGCACGCAAGTTTTAGGAACCTTCACCGGCAATATGACCGAAGCGGGCGAAGCATTCCGCGAAAAGCGGAAACCAAATTGGAGGCCGATGTAATGCCAGTGGCGAAATGCAACGGAATTGATCTCTATTACGAACAGATGGGGGAAGGCCCGCGTCTTCTTTTCTTCAATGGATCGTTTTCGACTATCGAAGCAATGCGTCCCTTATTGGGTGTGTTTTCCTCGCAATGCGACACATTGATTCACGACCAACGTGGTCTTGGAAAAACGGAGATTCCACCCGGACCGTATTCAATGGCCGATTACGCCGCCGATGCCAATGCATTGCTCGATCACATTGGGTGGGATTCATGTCGTGTGATTGGTATTTCATTTGGCGGAATGGTGGCGCAGGAATTCGCCGTGACGTTTGGGTCACGAGTGGAGAAGTTGGCGTTGCTTTGTACGTCGTCGGGCGGTGCGGGCGGATCTTCTTATCCCATGCATGAATTACGAGCGTTACCGGCTGATGAGCGCGCCGCATTGTCGTTACGTTTAATGGATTCGCGATTTTCACCTGAGTGGTTCGCCGACCATCCCAATGATCGAATCTTTGCCGAAGGATTAGCGGCGCGACCTCATATCAAACCGGGCAGTGAAGCTGAGCGAGGCGAATACGAACAGGCCGAAGCGCGTCGCTTTCATGACGTGTGGGATCGACTCGACGCGATCAATTGCCCAACCTTTATTGGTGCCGGCCGCTATGACGGAATTTCGCCCTTACAAAATTCCGAGAATCTCGCTCGTCGCATTTCGACTTCGCAATTACATGTGTATGAAGGCGGGCATGCGTTTTTCGGACAAGACCCGAAAGCCTTGCCGGATGTTCTTGAATTTTTGACGTCGCCTTAAGCCATCTGCGCCATGAATTGATTCAAGTCAAAGTATTCGCGCCAGCGAGCAATTTTGTCGCCTTCGAACTCGAAGATTCCCAATACCGGCAATTGCACTTGATCGCCATTCTCTTTGGCAAAAATATCCACGCGTTCGGTGACGACCGTTGAACCTTTCGACAACATGTTGTCGATGCGGAATTGCACGATGGTTAGACCGGCGGTGAATCCATCGATCATCATGCGGATCGCTTCATGGCCGACCATCGGGTCGACCGGAATGTTGTGGTACACGCCGTCCGGTGTAAAGAAGTTCACCACCGTGTCGAAATCGGCCCGCTCCCAAGCGGCGCAAAAATCTCGGACTAATTGTTCGTAGTCGTAGTCACTCATTGTTCCCCCGGTTGGTTGTGTTGGCACCTTAGTCACTGCCGATGTTCTTGCGCTGTTCGGATTGCTACGGTTGCGGGGAACAAGGGGGAGTGATGGCCGATTTTTCAATCGATCCCGAATTTGCAGAGCAACTTGAGTGGATCAAGGAGTTTGTTGCCACCGAGGTTGAGCCACTGGATTTGGCATTTGCCGGCGTTGAATCCGCCTATGACAAGGCCGGCCCGTTTTATAACGAACTCATCCGACCGTTGCAGCAAAAAGTAAAAGACAAAGACTTATGGTCATGCCATCTCACGCCCGAATTTGGTGGCCAAGGTTATGGGCAAGTGCGCTTGGCGTATATGAACGAAATTCTGGGCCGCTCCCAATTCGCCCCAACGGTATTCGGCACGCAGGCACCCGATTCCGGTAACGCCGAGATCCTCGCTCATTACGGAACTGATGAACAGAAACAGAAGTACTTAGAGCCACTGTTGGCCGGAAAAATTTCCTCTTGTTATTCGATGACCGAACCCCAAGGCGGGGCTGATCCGGCAACGTTCACTACGCGGGCCATTCGTGACGGCGATGAATGGGTAATCGATGGCGAGAAATGGTTCTCATCGTCGTTGCGTTTCGCATCGTTCATTGTGGTGATGGCCATCACCGATCCCGACGTTTCCATTTATAAGGGAATGTCGATGTTTTTAGTGCCGACCGATTCACCCGGTTTAGAAGTTGTGCGCAATGTTGGTGTTGGACAAGAAGACGAAGGTCATGGCAGTCATGCATTTGTCCGTTACAACAGTGTGCGCGTGCCAAGTGAAAATCTCTTGGGCGGCGAAGGCAATGCTTTCGCCGTGGCCCAAACTCGTTTAGGCGGCGGACGACTTCATCATGCAATGCGCACTGTTGGGGCGGTGGCGCGCTGTCTTGACATGCTTTGTGAGCGGGCACTTAGCCGTTCCACCCAAGGTGAGTTGTTGGCAAAAAAACAAGCAACACAAGAAAAAATTGCTGATGCCTGGATTGAACTCACCCAATTCCGCTTACAAGTTCTGCATGCGGCTTGGCGAGTTGATCAAGTGGGTGGTCACGCAGCGCGAAAAGAAATCGCAGCCGTGAAAGTGGCGACACCACGGGTGTATCGCGAAGCAGTACTGCGCACAATGCAATTACACGGCGCACTTGGTGTTTCTAATGAAATGCCTTTGGCCGACATGTTGATGGCGTCAGTCACGATGGGCATTGCTGATGGACCAACTGAAGTTCATAAATTCACCTTGGCTCGCGAAGTATTAAAAGATCATCGCGGCGTTGATGGGCTTTGGCCCTCAGAACATTTGCCCGAGCGACGTAAAAAAGCACGCCAGCAATTTGCTGACGTGCTTGAGCGAGCAATCTCGCAGTACTGAAATAGTTTTTAGTAACCGCCGCCCAGTTTGCGGTGATCCCAAGAAATGGTGCGCTCTACGTTGAGTTTCACGACCACACGCTTATGCAACATCATTTCGACGGCGCCGCGCATTTCTTCGGTGTAGGGAGCCATATAACGAGAGAAGACGCTTACGCCTAATTCGAACATGCGCTCTGGGTCTTCAATGATTTCGGCTT
>JBEGMF010000091.1:0-45688 GCA_041183205.1 Actinomycetota bacterium
GGCAAATTGCGCGCCACGGTAAAAACCAAAAGTCCGACACCAATGACAATCCAGGTCGAATTAGAAATGGTGAGCGGTCGTCGTTTGGTGAGTCGCTGCGCAACAAAGAAAATCGCTAAGGCTGCGATGGCTGCGATCGTCACGACGTTATGGCTGAGTGCGGCGCCGATATCGCCATTGAGTAATGAATGAAGAGCGCGGGTGCTGCCGCAAAAAGGGCAATCCAGACCAGTGATGGCTTTAAACGGACAAGGTACGAATCCGCTAGAGGCACTTGGATCGCGCAATCCGATATAGGCCAATCCGGCCACGCCCGCTCCGATGCCAGCCCATTTCCACCCTTGGGTGGTTCGCCGGGGGTTCGTTGCGGTGGTCACAGAAACAGTCTAAGAGCGGGGCCGGCCACCGTGAGGGTCGGAAATGCCCAGCCGAAGGGCAGAAAATCCCCGTTTCCGTTGTGGACATGGGCCTTTGAATTTGTAAGATCTGCATAGGAGAAATTCAATCTCCGGCTACCCCCGCCAGGCTCTCAAGGAGAATCTCATGGCCACCACTGATCTCGGACTTGATCTCGGTCGATACAAACTGGGCTGGAGCGATGCCGAGGACTATGTCTTCAAGCCGCGCCGTGGACTTACCGAAGACATCATCCGTGAAATGTCGTGGATGAAAGGCGAGCCCGATTGGATGCGCGATTTTCGTTTGAAGAGTTACGCGCATTTCTTAAAGCGTCCCATGCCTAATTGGGGCGGCGATATGTCAGAGATTTTCTTTGACGAGATTTTCTATTACATCAAGCCAACGGAAAAACAAGTTGATGCTTGGGAAGAACTACCGGAATCGGTAAAGCAAACGTACGAAAAGTTAGGTATTCCCGAAGCCGAGCGTAAGTACTTGGCCGGTGTTACCGCGCAATACGAATCTGAAGTCGTTTACCACAAGAACCGCGAAGATCTTGAAGCACAAGGCGTGATCTTTTGCGATATGGATACCGCGCTGCGTGAACATCCCGAAATCGTGCGCGCTTATTTCGGCACAGTTATTCCGCCGAATGACAATAAATTCTCAGCGCTTAACTCAGCGGTGTGGTCTGGTGGATCATTTATTTATGTGCCGCCGGGTGTTTCGGTGGAAATGCCATTACAGGCCTACTTCCGCATTAATGCCGAAAACATGGGCCAGTTTGAACGCACGTTGATCATCGCCGATGAAGGCAGTCAAGTTCATTACATCGAGGGTTGTTCCGCGCCGGTGTACACCACGGATTCACTTCATTCCGCGGTGGTTGAAATCGTGGTGAAGCCGAGCGCCCGCGTTACCTATACGACCATTCAAAACTGGTCCAACAATGTGTTCAATCTCGTTACCAAACGTGCGCGCGTTGAGGCCGAAGGACATATGGAATGGATTGACGGCAATATTGGTTCCCGTCTCACCATGAAATATCCGGCCGTGTGGTTGGTGGGCCCGAAAGCATCGGGTGAAGTTTTGTCCGTGGCCTATGCCGGCCCTGGTCAACATCAAGACACCGGAGCCAAGATGGTGCATGCCGCGCCGGAAACAACATCGAAAATTGTTTCGAAATCAATTTCCAAAGACGGTGGCCGCACTTCTTACCGCGGATTAATTCGCGTCGAAGACGATGCCTACGGTTGTAAGAGCCACGTGCAATGCGATGCACTCATCCTTGATGAGGATTCGATTTCTGACACGTTCCCTTATATGGAAGTGGGCTCTCGTGACGCCATCATCGGACACGAAGCAACAGTTTCCAAAGTGGCCGACGAGCAACTTTTCTATCTGATGAGTCGCGGCCTTTCCGCTGAACAAGCAATGGGCATGGTGGTGAACGGTTTCATTGAACCAATCACTCGCACTCTTCCCATGGAATATGCCGTTGAGTGGAGCCGCTTAATTGAACTGCAAATGGAAGGTTCAGTCGGCTAACCAGCCAGTGATCATGTCCGCCTAAAGTGCAGACATGAATCTAGGACGAGTTGGAATCTGGGCGTATCAACTGGATCAAGTGCCTTCAGCAAAGGCGCAGGAAATCGCGGCGGAAATCGAATCTTTTGGTTACGGCGCGCTTTGGATCCCGGAAATGGTTGGGCGCGAATCATTTGTTAGTTCAACGCTTTTGTTGGCGGGAACAAAGTCATTAGTGGTGGCGACGGGTATTGCGTCGATCTACGCCCGTGATGCACTTTGCGCCAATTCGGCATGGCAAACAGTGAGTGAAGCGTTCCCTGATCGTTTTCTTTTGGGCCTCGGCGTAAGTCACCAAGTGATGGTCGAAGGTTTACGCGGTCACGATTACTCCAAGCCTTATTCAACAATGGTGAGTTATCTCGATGCCATGGACAACGGTTTGTTTACGGCATCGCCCCCGACGGCGCCCCCGCAACGCGTACTGGCCGCACTCGGTCCCAAGATGTTGAAGTTGTCAGCCGAGCGTGCTGCCGGAGCTCATCCGTATTTCATCCCTCCGGAACACACCGCGATGGCGCGCGACGTCATGGGCAAAGGTCCACTCTTGTGTCCGGAACAAGCAGTTGTTTTAGAAACTGACGCAGCCAAAGCGCGTGAAATCGCGCGCGGTCATATGGCGATGTATCTCACGCTGCCGAATTACACCAACAATTTGAAGCGACTCGGTTTTGCCGATGCTGATTTTGAAAATGGTGGTTCGGATCGTTTAGTTGATGCCATCGTGGCTTGGGGTGATGAATCAGCCATTGCGCAACGCGTGAAGGATCATCATGATGCCGGCGCTGATCACGTTTGTATTCAAGTTCTGCCGGAAGTTCCGACGGATGCGCCGATCGAGATATGGCGTCGTCTTGCGCCAGCACTTTTAGGTTGAGCATTTGGCAGCGATAACAACCCGAACTGAGCGACGGGCGGTATTTGATGTCCTCTTTTCGGCGTTGCTTTTCGCGGCCTGCAATATTGCATGGCGATTCGGTGATGGCGTGGCTCTCGGCGTTATTGCTTTTCGCGCTCTCTTTGGCGCGGCCGTAGCCGCGTTATTGGGTTGGAGAGTCAAAAGCGCGTCATGGCGTCAACCGCTGCAAACAAAGAACGGAGTCATCGCCGTAGTTATTTCGGTACTTGGTCTCGTCGCCGCCGGAACGATGTTTCGCACCTTGGACGGTCCTTTAGCCGGCCTGGCTTTGGCTTCATTGCCGGCCGTTGCCCTATTGGTGCGTGATCGTTCGGGTCGACTGGCAACCTATTGCGCGCTTGGCTCATCAGTGGCGGCAATTGTCGGTCTTTTCATCGCCATCGAAGGAGAATCGCAATCGTTAACTTGGGCGGCAGCGGCGTTGGCTGTTGCATTTGTTGCCATTGACGTTGCCGGTATGCGCACGACTGAAATCGCAATGGAAGAAGGAATCCATCCTTCGGCATTCGTTACTTGTGTGATGGTGTGTTCGACAGTGGTGTTGATGCCCTTGGCGCTTGTCACCGGTTCATTAGGTGACGGCTCCGTTATCTTCGGTTCAATTGGTGCGGCGTTAGCGGTGGCAATCTTCGGCACGGTTGGTCGTCTCTTAAGAGCGGAGTCATTGCCGGCAGCCGGTGTGGCGGCTACCGCAGCCTCGACACAAATCAATGCACTAGCGACAGCCATCGGAGGCATCGTGATTTTCGGCGATGACATTTCATTGGCGAGTTTGGTGGCCACTTTGGTGGCGGCGGCACTCGGCGCAACCGCAGTTGTTTCAGCGGCTCATTGGCGTTTACGCAGAAATCCTGAACTTGCGCTGCCGCTTGAGCCCTAAAAGTTGCCAGACTGTATGAAGGCGAACGTCGGAGAGATCACCATGCCTATGCGTGAAGAGTGCAAACAATTTGAATCCCGCACCTATGCCAATGGTGAAACAGTGCGGAAATGCAATTTGGATTTAGCGCCAGAGGCTCCTTGGCGTTGTCCGGACAATTGCCCTAAGTACGAGCGTCGATTGGCGGATGTTGATTGGCAGCACGGATCGTTGATTACGCCGCCAACTCCACCCGAACCCGAAGCTGAAGGCATTGCGGAATTGCTCGATGCCGCCGAAGACATTGTGAACGCTGCCGGTCCGCAGATTTTGGCGGAAATGGAAGAGGAGCAGCGTCGAGCGGGTGGAAGATTTAAGCGCTTTACCAAGCGGTTCCGTCGTTCCTGAAACCAGCGAATTTTTGTCGTTCGGATGGGGGAAATTTGGCCGAAATTTCCCCTATGACGGTATTGTTATTTCGTGAATCCCCCCGAACTGGCCCCCATCTGGTTTGCTGACGATATTCAGTCGGCCCAGCAGCGACTCGCACAAAGCGACTTGCCCTCGGTTGATGAAGAAGTTTGGCGTTATAGCCGTGTCAGCGACATCGATTTAGAGAAATGGTCCCCAGCAACAAAATTTGATGGCGAGGTTCCCGCCGAAGTTTCTGCGCTGCTTTCGTCCTTCGGTCATCTTGCTGGGACCGTTGTTGTTCGAAACGGCGCCGTGATCGCCAGTCGCCTTGATGACGACCTAGCCCAAAAAGGCGTTTACTTCGGATCGGTGCGCGCCGGCAATAACGAAGGTCTCATTGGGTCGGTAACGGGAGATGGTCCGGACTATTTCTCTTTAGCGAATCGAGCATCTTTAGTTGATGCCGTGACGCTCCAGATTCCAAAAAATGTTGTGGTCTCCGCTCCGTTTTGTCTTGTCGATTGGATTGACGAAGAAGGGGCGAAAGTATTTCCTCGACTCGTGGTCTCCATGGGCGAGAATTCCGAAGCGCAACTTTATGAATGGCAAGGTTCAGCCGATGTCAGCGCATTTTGTGCGCCCATCGCCGAAGTTTCTCTCGATCAAGCAGCACGCTTCTCTCACTACACGGTGCAATTGCGCGGCGAAAAAATTTGGCAAATCGCTTCGCAAGTTTCCCGTGTTGAGCGCGATGCCACTTACCAGGCTGTGAGTGCTGGCTTGGGCGGCGATTACGCCCGTACCCGCACTGATTCACGTCTCGTTGGCAAAAACGCCACGGGCAATCTTTCAACGATGTATTTCGGAATCGACCGCCAAACCCTCGATTTCCGTACCTTCCAACATCACGATGCGGCCTACACCAATTCCAATCTTGAATTCTTAGGCGCCGTTGGCGGCGATTCGCGCTCGATCTATACCGGTCTAATCCGCGTTGAAAAAGACGCCAAGGGAACGAATGCCTTTCAAACCAACCGCAATCTCAAATTGTCGGAAACGGCGTGGGCCGAATCGGTTCCGAATTTAGAAATTGAAACGAATGATGTTCGTTGTTCCCATGCATCAACCGTTGGACCAATTGACGAAGACCAATTGTTTTACTTGGAGAGCCGCGGTGTGCCCACCGACATCGCTAAGCGCTTAATCGTTTCGGGGTTCTTCTTTGCGGTCGTTGAACAATTCCCGTTGGAATTTGTGCGCGATCAAATCGCAGCCGCCATTGCTCAGCGTTTACAGAAGCAGGCGATCGTATGATGACTCGACTTTGTTCCATTACCGATGTCCCCACTGGTGAAGTGCGTCGTTTCGAAATGGGCAACTTGTTGGTGGCAGTGGCCAATATCGATGGTCATTGGTACGCCATTGCCGATACGTGTTCTCATCAAAATGTTTCATTGGCGGATGGTGAATTGCAGGCGGCAACGCTCGAACTCGAATGCCCGAAGCATGGAAGTTGTTTCTCTTTAGAAACGGGCGTGCCCTCGTCATTGCCGGCCACCAAACCGGTTGCGGTGTATTCGGTGCGACTTGATGGCGACGATGTGTATCTGGAGGTAGCCGAATGAGTGAACTGCGTATAGAAGGTTTGCGGGCCAGCGTTGCTGGTCGGGAAATTCTTCAAGGTGTCGATTTAGTTATTAAATCGGGCGAAGTTCATGCCGTGATGGGCCCGAACGGTGCCGGCAAGTCAACGCTTTCGCATGTCTTAATGGGCAAACCCGGATACGAAGTAACCGGCGGTTCGGTCACACTTGATGGAATCGACTTGCTTTCGCTTTCTGTGCCCGAGCGCGCCGTGGCCGGTTTGTTTTTGGCTATGCAGTATCCGATTGAAGTTCCCGGTGTGAGTCTTGATGACGTGCTCAACGAAGCCACCGTCGCTCGCGGACGTGATCTGTCGGTTGTGCATGCCGAAATTCGTTCCGAAGCTGACAGGATTGGTCTCGCTACTCGTTTATTGGAACGACCGGTGAATGTTGATTTATCGGGTGGTGAAAAGAAGCGCAATGAGACTTTGCAGTTGGCGGTTCTGCGACCCAAGTTTGCCATCTTGGACGAACTCGATTCCGGTTTGGATATTGACGCTTTGCGTGCTTGTTCTCGTCGCGTTGAAGAAGCGACGAATGAGTTCAATCTTGGCGTTTTAGCCATCACGCATTACTCACGCATGTTGGAAGAATTAAAGCCCGACGTTGTTCATATTCTGGTGAAAGGCCGCATTGTCGAAAGCGCCGGACAAGAACTTGTAGCGCAATTAGAAAAGACGGGCTATGCCCAGTGGCAAGAGGATGAACCGGCAGCAGCGTCGGCCGATCCTTTTGCTGATCCATTCGCTGATCCGTTCGCTGATCCGTTACAAGGTTTGTAATGAGCCCGCGTGACGCATTGCTGCCTGACGACGAAGTTTCGCAATGGTGCGCTGCCAATAATTGGGAACAACGAGACGGAAAAATCACCCGGCAATTTGTTTTTGCCAATTTTTCTGAAGCCTTTGCCTTTATGACACGAGTGGCGTTGCTAGCGGAAAAACTTGACCATCATCCCGATTGGTCAAACAGTTGGAACCGCGTCGCAATCGAAATCACCAGTCATGATTCTGGTGGGATCACGCAACGATGTTTACAACTAGCTCAAGCCGCGAACGAGTACGCGCGCTAACTAGAAACACTTCGCTTCGCTATTACGTGTTGCTGCGCTTCGCTATTTCGTGTTACTGCGCTTCGCTAATGCCCTGACTCAGCGTGTTCCACGCCAGGGTGGCGCATTTGATACGAACGGGGAATTTCACCACGCCTCGTAATGCTTCTAAGTCACCCAACTTCACATCGGGTGCGTCAACTGGTTCGCTGGCGTCTCCGCCTTCGAGTGAGTTTTCATGAATCGACATCATGGCCTTGAAGGCTTTGGTGATGTCGTCGATTTCAGCAACCGACTTGCCTTTCACTGCTGCCGACATCATTGAGGCTGATGATTGCGAAATCGAACAACCTTGTCCGCTGATTCGAATGTCAGCGAGATTTCCATCGGCATCGAGTTGCACATAAAGAACAATTTCATCGCCGCAAAGAGGATTGAAACCTTCGACACGATGGGCAGGTGGACATTCCAATTCACCTCGGTTACGAGGGTTTCGGTAATGATCGAGGATGATCTCTCGGTAGAGGTCTTCGAGGCCCGGCATGGGAACTCCTGCGGTTAGGGATGCGTTAAGCGTAGGGGACAAAAAGGTGTTCGGTGAACCTACAAACTGAAGAATTCACCGGTTGATTCCAATGCGGCCGCCAGCGCATCGATATCGGAAGTGTCGTTATAGACATAAACAGAGGCACGAGCGGTGGCGCCCACGCCAAGAATCTTCATGAGCGGCTTTGCGCAGTGATGTCCGGCCCGTACACAGACCGCATGTTGATCGAGAACCTGAGAAATATCGTGCGGATGTAGGCCATCAAACGCGAATGAGAACACGCCACCGCGTTGTTCCGCATTTTGCGGACCGTGAATGGTGATGCGATCGCCAAATCGCTCTTTCAATGTGTTGAGTGTGTATTCGGTAAGGGCAATTTCATGTGCCCGGACGTTTTCCATTCCCAACGAATTGAGATAATCGATTGCTGCGCCGAAACCGATGATTTCCGCAATGGGGGGAGTGCCGGCTTCGAATTTCCATGGCAAATCGTTTGTTGTAAATCCATCTAAGCGGACATCACGAATCATTTCGCCGCCACCTAAGAACGGCGGCATGGCTTCAAGCAATTCTTTACGTCCATAAAGAACGCCGAGGCCGGTGGGACCGCACATTTTGTGCGCCGAAAATGCAACGAAATCAGCGCCGAGTTCAACAACATCAGTGGGTGTATGCGGAACTGATTGGCAACCATCGATGACGCTTATGGCGCCATGGGCACGAGCGGCATCGGTGAGGGTGCGCACCGGCGTCAACGTGCCCAAAACATTCGACATTGCCGTGGCGCCCAAAACTTTGGCGCCATCAAGCAGTTGATCAAGCGAACTGAGATCTAAATTTCCATCGCTGGTTAACGGAATCCAGCGCAACTCAAGTTGCTTCTCCGCCGCCAACATATGCCAGGGGACGATGTTGGCGTGATGTTCCATATGGGTAAGAACAACGACATCGCCTTTTTGTAAATTGGCGCGTCCCCAACTTTGCGCCACCAAGTTCAAAGATTCCGTGGCGTTTTTTGTGAAGATGATTTCTTCTACCGATTGTGCACCGATGAACGCGCGCACTTTGTCGCGGGCGATTTCGGTTTCATTGGTTGCTTCTTCGGCAATGGCATAAACGCCACGATGCACATTGGAATTAATGGTGCGGTAGTAGGTGTCGAGTTTTTCCAACACCACGTTCGGCTTTTGTGAAGTGGCGGCCGAGTCGAGATAAACAATCGGCTGTCCATGAACATCACGATGTAAAAGTGGGAAGTCGCCTTTTACTTTGGTGCCGTCAAGAGGGTCAACGTTTAGCGCCATGCTTCATACCCTTCTTTTTCGAGACGCAAAGCCAATTCCGGACCACCGGATTCGGCGATCTTTCCGTCAATCAAAATATGCACAAATTGCGGTTGAAGTTCTTCCAATAAGCGTTGGTAGTGGGTGATAGCAAGAATGCCGAGTTCTGGGCGAGTTTTTTGTACCTCGCGCACACCCTTGGCTACGACGCGTAATGCATCGATATCGAGACCTGAATCAGTTTCATCCAAGATGGCGATATCAGGTTCGAGAATTGCCATTTGCAAAATCTCGTTGCGCTTTTTTTCGCCGCCGGAAAAACCTTCGTTCAAATAACGATCAGCAAACGATGGATCCATCTCGAGTCGTTCCATCCATTCCATGATGGCGAGGCGTAATTCCAACATTGATAAATCGATACCGCGACGCGCCGACCAAGCTTGACGCAAGAAATTCAATACGGAGACGCCCTGAATTTCTTGCGGGTATTGAAACGCTAAGAACATGCCCGCTTTAGCGCGCACATCGGTTGACCAGGTGGTGACATCGTCACCTTTAAACAAAATGCGACCCTCGGTGACTTCATATTCAGGGCTACCCAACAATGTCGACGCCAATGTTGACTTGCCTGAACCGTTTGGTCCCATTAGAGCGTGCAACTCTCCGGCGCCGATCTCTAAATTCACACCTCGCAAAATGGGCACACCAGCCTCGTCAGCAGTGCGGACATGCAGATTTTCGATAACGAAAACTTTCTCGGTACTGGCCGAGGCGGAGTCTTGAGCGTCGGGGGTCATGGAGCCAGTCTACGGCGTTCGCCCCATTCGCACTATCCCCGTAGGAGAAATTCCGGACTCACCAGCCGCGGTCAATCCATTCGTCGAGATGGGGCCGTTCGGCCGCGATCGTGGTCCATGAGCCGTGGCCCGGCAGCACGATTGTTTCGGCCGGCAAGGTAAAGAGTCGACGATCAATCGACTCGATGATGGTGGGGAAATCGCCACCCTCAAATTTGGTGGCGCCTGGCCCGCCCGGGAAAAGGGTGTCACCAGAAAAAAGGAGGGGTGTGCCCTCTAATTGGAAGCACATCGAGCCCGGAGTGTGGCCGGGTGTAGCCACGGTGCGCAAACGCAGACGGCCAATTTCGATGACATCTTCATCAAGCAAAAGTTCGTCATAGGAAGGGAGCATTTCCGCATCGGCACTGGTGATGGCCACAGAAATGCCGGCCTCTCGCACCGCTGGAACTGCTTGGATGTGATCCCAGTGACCGTGGGTTTCCACCACTTTTTGTACGTTTAAAACCTGACAGAGTTCTAATAGCCGCTCATGTTCATTGGCGGCGTCTATTAGCAGACCTTCGCCGGTGGCGGTACAGCGCACGATAAAGACGTTGTTTTCTACCGGCCCAACCACCACGGCATGGACTTCGTAGCCCGTTTCGGCCAAGAGCAACGTGTTAGCGGGAGCATTCATTTGACCATTCTGCCCCCAACTCGGCAGCGGGGGAGGGCCAGTTGATCAACCCATTCGACCGAGCCGCCGGAAATCGAATTCAGCGAATGTCGGGTGAATATGAACGAATGCCCAAAGTTGCGGTAAGAATTAGCGGTCTCGTGAACCTCATCCCAACCTTTCACGAACAACTCAGATCAACAACTAAGGGGTCACCATGAACTTCGCCTTCTCCGAGGAACAAGAAGAACTTCGCAACATCGTGCGACAGTTCCTTGAGGCAAAGTCGTCAGAAGAAGCCGTGCGCGAGCAAATGGCAACTGAGCGCGGGTACGACCCCGATGTATGGAATCAAATGGCCGAACAACTCGGCCTGCAAAGCCTGACCATCCCTGAAGAGTTCGGTGGTCAAGGATTCGGTTTTGTTGAATTGATCGTTGTCTTAGAAGAAATGGGCCGCGCTCTGTTATGCGCACCGTATTTCTCATCAGTTGTTTTGGCTGCTAATGCCATTTTGTTGTCGGGAGATGACGCCGCGAAGAACGCAATTCTTCCGGGCATCGCCTCGGGCGAAACTATCGCCACTGTTGCATTCACTGAACCGAATGGTCGTTGGGATGAATCCGGTATTGAAGCAACGGCCAAAGAAGATGGTGGCAAGTGGAAGATCAATGGCACCAAGTCCTATGTCTTGGACGGCCATATCGCCAACACCATCGTGGTAGCCGCCAAGACGGCAAAAGGCGTGAGCCTTTTCACGGTTGATGGTGATGCTGCTGGTCTTACCCGCACATCGTTAGCCACCATGGATCAAACCCGTAAGCAAGCCAAGTTGGAATTCAACAATGTTGAAGGAACATTGTTGGGTACCGACGGCGCTGGCTGGCAAACATTGTCGACCGTTCTCGACTTGGCCGCCGTGGCGTTAGCCGCCGAGCAAGTTGGTGGCGCGCAAATGTGTTTAGACATGGCTGTGCAATACGCCAAAGATCGCGTGCAGTTCGGTCGTCCGATCGGTTCGTTCCAAGCCATCAAGCACAAGTGCGCCGACATGTTGTTAGAAGTTGAATCAGCCAAGTCGGCTGCGTACTACGCCGGTTGGTGTGCATCGGAAATGAATGACGAGTTGCCGGCCGTCGCATCATTGGCCAAGGCTTATTGCTCGGATGCCTACTTCCACGCTTCGGCGGAAAACATTCAAATTCATGGTGGTATCGGTTTCACTTGGGAACACCCGGCGCATATGTATTTCAAGCGCGCCAAGTCATCGGAACTTCTTTTCGGTGACCCCACTTACCATCGTGAACTCTTAGCGCAACGAATCGGCATCTGATTTTCGTTTCGACCACACATACATAAACCCAAGCACGAAAAAGAGGCGGTGACGTATGGGGATTTTTCTTTTCATTCTCACGGTGCTCGTAATTGTCGTGATTGCTTTAGTTGCTGTTGGTGCCGTAACGGCGCGTGCGGCTTCACAGCCGCGCACGTCAATTTACGATCGCGCCGAAGCGGTTGAATATGTGGCTGATCTCTTGCCCGATGAAATCACCGGACAAATCACATTTGATGATTTGGCGCTTTTATTGCAATGGCATCTCGACTATCTGACTGATCGCGGTGTGGCGCGTCCACAAGGCCAAGATGAACCGGCTAGTGGTCCGCTTATTGCTTCGGAAGATGATGCATTTGCCTACGTCATTGGTCGGGCCACCGACGCTGGGCTTGAAATCGACGATGTGTGGGTTATCAAAGTGGTTGAGGCGAACGAAGCGTATTTGCGTGCCATCGGCGCGGTAGGCAAGAAGATGGAACTGCCGCCACTGCGCACGAAAGACGAGAATTAGTCAAGTAAAAGGGACGATGAAAATACGTCTTCGGCTACGCTCTTACTATGCATCGTCCGGTGAAATTTGAACATAACCGTTGGGTTGGCGATAAGCGCAACCAAATTGTGTACGACGTTGACAACATTGACGACCCGTCAATTATCGAAGAGTTAATGACGGCTGAGACGTTTATTTGTTTTGGTCCCGACACTCTCGACGAAGCGCGTAATCGCGGTTACAAGCCGTACAAGGGAAATGGCAGCGGTGCAACTGACGCGGCGTAATTCGCCCCGTTGCGCATTCATTCATTTTCGTCATTCATTGGTTAGCGGTTGTCGATAGCGAATGGAGAAACTCTTTCGTTCCGGTGATCTCGAATTAGCGGGTCACCTCGCGCGGCCAAGAATCGCGCCCGGAACCTTTGTGCCGGGCTTGGTTATTTCTCATGGTTTCCCCAACCTCATCGAAGGTGGTCGTCTTTCGGCCATGTCATTTCCGGAACTAGCGGAACGTATTGCCACCGAAATGGGTTGGATGGTGTTGGTCTTTAATTTCCGCGGTGCCGGAAATTCCGATGGCAATTTCTCTATGTCGGGTTGGCGCGACGATTTGTTAGCGGCCGTGCAGTATCTGCGCAGCGTGGAGGAAGTTCGCGGTGTTTGGGTTGCCGGTTTCGGCACCGGCGGTTCCCTAGGCGCGTGCGCCGCCGCGCTCGATCCGGAAATTCGTGGTGTGGCCTGTCTTGGATCGCCAGCGGATTTCGATGATTTAGCCAGTCAGCCGCGTCGGCTTTTGCAACACGCTCGCGAAGCCGAGATCGTGCAGTCGAGTTCGTTCCCATCTGATCTTGATGAGTGGGCAAAAGGTATTGGCGAAGTGCGCGCTGTAACTGCGCTACGCGCCGTTGCGCCACGTCCTGTCTTGTTAGTGCACGGTTCTGATGATGATCTCGTTCCCGTGGCTGATGCCCGTGTTTTGGCGGATGCGCATCAAGGTGCAGATTTACGCATCATTGAAGGCGGCGGTCATAAGTTGCGTCACGATCCGCGCGCCATCGCCATTTTGTTGGGTTGGTTGGATCGTCAGCGGGCCGCCACGGTGGCGGAACGCGCTTCATAAGTTTCGCCCAATAAATCGCGCCGTAAGAACGACGTCGTTTTACTGCAGTAACGACGAGGGTCCTTCAGTGTCAATGCCGTAATCGTTGATTGCTTTACGCACGACATCAGCATCAACCGCACCTTCATCGCAAAGCGCCGAGAGTGCTGCGATTTCGATATGCGCAGCATCAACTTCGAAATGGCGTCGCAATGCTTCGCGAGTGTCGGAGCGACCGAATCCATCGGTGCCGAGTGAAACAAATCGTTTGTTGACAAACGGAACGATTTGGTCGGGCACCATCTTCATGTAGTCGCTCACCGCAATGATCGGACCCGGTGCCGATTGCAGCAGTTGGGTTACTCGACTGACACGGCGCGGCTGATCGGGATGTAAGCGATTCCAACGTTCAACTTCGAGTGCGTCTTCACGCAAGGCTTTATAGGAAGTGGCGCTCCAAAGTTGCGCACCTAATCCACGAGCAGCCAACGCTGCCTGTGCTTCACGCGCGCCATGTTGCATTGAACCCGAAAACACAATGGTGCAAACCGGAGTTGTGCCATCGGGGGCATCAGCCCATTTATAAAGACCGCCCATAATGTCGTCATCGGAGACGTGATCGGGCTTGGCTGGCATCACATAGTTCTCGTTGTAAGCCGTGAGGTAATAGAAAACCGATTCACCCGAACCGCCGGGGCCTCCGTACATACGGTGCAAACCATGACGAATGATGGTGGCTAATTCATAAGCAAATGCGGGGTCGTAGACCTGACATGTCGGCACGGTAGAAGCGAGGATCGGACTATGACCATCTTGATGTTGTAAGCCTTCACCTAACAATGTTGTGCGACCGGCGGTGGCGCCGATGATGAAACCTTTTGCTTGTGCATCGGCCGCCGCCCAGATGAGATCGCCCACGCGTTGGAAACCAAACATCGAATACAGCGTGAAAAAAGGAACCATGGGAACACCACGGGTGGCATAACTCGTGCCGGCGGCAGTGAAACTGGCGAGCGATCCGGCTTCGGTAATTCCTTCTTCAAGTAATTGGCCTTTTTTCGACTCGACATACGAGATCAAAAGTTCATGATCAACCGGTTCGTAAAGTTGTCCTTGCGATGCATAAATTCCGAGTTCGCGGAACAACGCATCCATTCCGAATGTGCGCGCCTCATCGGGAATGATGGGCACGACGCGGGCACCAAACGAACCATCGCGACATAAACCGCGCAATAAGCGAGTGAAAGCCATCGTGGTGGAGACTTCTTGATGTCCAGAACCAGCCATGAATTCAGAAAACACCGCGTCATCCGGCATAGAAAGAGGACGGCGAATTTCAGTTGAACGAATTGGCAGCGGACCATCAAGGGCGCGCCGACAATCAACCAAATATCGATGTTCGGGTGAATCGACCGGTGGGCGATAGAAAGGCGATTCGTTGTTTTCAAATACCGAATCCGGAATTTCGTTGGTGAGTTTCAGTCGATCACGAAACTCCAGTAGTTGTTCTTTGCTCAACTTTTTAATTTGGTGGGTGGCATTGCGGCCTTCCACTGTTGATCCAAGAGCCCAGCCTTTTACGGTCTTGGCCAAAATCACCGTGGGCGCGCCTTTTGACGCAACGGCGGCGGCGTAAGCGGCGTAGACCTTTTTGTAATCGTGACCACCGCGGGGAAGCGCGCGGAGTTGATCATCAGAAAGATGTTCAACCAGTTTTCGCAAACGCGGATCAGGGCCAAAAAAGTGTTCGCGAATATACGCACCGCTTTCAACGGCGTAGCGCTGCCATTCGCCGTCAAGCGTGGTGTTCATTTTGTTCAAAAGAACGCCATCGACATCTTTGGCGAGAAGTTCATCCCAACCTTCGCCCCAAATGACTTTGATGACATTCCAACCGGCGCCGCGGAAAACACTTTCAAGTTCTTGAATGATCTTGCCGTTACCGCGTACCGGTCCATCAAGGCGTTGCAGATTGCAATTGATAACCCAGATCAAATTATCGAGTTGTTCACGACCCGCTAGTGAAACAGATCCTAATGTTTCGGGTTCATCGGTTTCGCCGTCGCCTAAGAAGCACCACACTTTGCTTTGCGTGGTGTCGTCAATGGAACGGTTATGGAGGTATTTCAAAAAGCGGGCATGGTAGATGGAATTGATTGGACCGAGACCCATCGAAACCGTCGGGAATTCCCAAAATTCAGGCATAAGCCACGGATGCGGATAACTGGAAAGACCACCACCGCCAATCTCGCGTCGGAAACGCATCATTTGTTCATCGCTTAAGCGATGTTCAAGATAGGCACGAGCGTAAATGCCAGGCGAAGCATGACCTTGGAGATACACATGATCGCCCGCTAAGCCATCTTCTTTGCCGCGAAAGAAATGATTAAAACCAACTTCGTACAACATTGCCGACGACGCAAACGTTGAAAGATGTCCGCCAATGCCGTCGGCTTCTTTATTGGCATGCACCACGGTCATAGCGGCGTTCCAGCGGAGATATTGACGAAGTCGCTTTTCGATATCTTCATCGCCGGGAAACCATGGTTGTTCTTCAGCCGGAATGGTGTTCACATACGGCGTTGAAACTTCTGCCGGAGTTCCAATTTGTAATTGACGTGCGCGTTCGGTCAAGCGCGAAACTAAATAGCGAGCGCGCGTTTTGCCTTGACTGTTGACAATGGCATCAAGCGAATCGAGCCATTCCGCGGTTTCACTGGGATCGGAATCGGGAAGTTGGGATGCGAACTGATCCAGATTCATAAGAAACCTTTCGAATCGCGAATGGACTACTTGTAATGATGCCCGCAAAATCCGTCGTTCATGCCCGATTTAGGAAAACTTATGCAAGTTACTGAGCGGTTTAGGTGTGACCAATCAACGATGAGTTGTCGAATCTGTGCGACGCTAGAGCGATGTCTGTCGCAACGCCTGACGATTCTTCGCAATCAACGAGTGATCGTCTTTTCGTGTACACCGACGGCGCGTGCAGTGGCAACCCGGGACCGGGTGGTTGGGCGTGGGCGATTGAAGGCGGTGGATTTGCCACTGGTTGCGAAAATCCATCCACGAATCAACGAATGGAAATCACCGCCGCCTACCAAGCAGTTCGTTCTATAAGCGGGCCCTTAGTGATCGTCAGCGATTCAACCTATGTCGTGCATTGTTTCCGCGATAAGTGGCATGAAGGTTGGCGTCGACGCGGTTGGAAAAATTCACAACGTAAACCGGTGGCTAATCGCGATTTATGGGAACCGTTCATCAACTTGGTTGAACAACGAGGCAATATCGAATTTCAGTGGGTGAAGGGCCATGGCGGCGACCCCATGAATGATTTAGTAGACCGCTTGGCCGTTGAGGCGGCGCTCACGCAAAAGGCGCGTTCGGGGGGCGAGCACCCCCGCCATCTAGGCCCTCCCGATACCTTCGGAACAGGGGAGTCGGCCGTCACCTCGGCCGAAGAACTGCGGCTTTTCGACGATCATTAGCCGATTTTCCCCGTAGTCTGCTGGCATGGATATTAAAGGAATCTCTGCAATTGTCACCGGTGGTGCCTCAGGCATTGGCGAAGCATGTGCTCGTCAATTAGCTGCCGGTGGAGCAAAAGTTGTTATTGCTGATCTCAATGATGAGCGCGGCAACAAGTTGGCATCAGAAATCGGCGGTGCATTCGCACATGTTGATGTCTGTAATACCGCCGACATCATCGCCGCTACTGAAATGGCGATGGAAATGGGCCCGCTGCGCGCGCTGGTCAACTCCGCCGGCATCGGCGCGGCTAGTCGCACAATTGGTAAAGACGGAAGTTACGACTCTGCGTTCAATCTCGATTACTGGAAGAAAGTGATCGATATCAATCTCACCGGAACATTCGATTGCATTCGTATTGCTGCAACGGCCATGAGTCGCACCGAACCGGTTTCGGCTGATGGTGAACGCGGCGCAATTGTGAACATGGCATCGGTTGCGGCCTTTGATGGACAAATTGGTCAAGCCGCGTATTCCGCCTCCAAAGGTGGAGTTGTCGGCATGACACTTCCGATCGCTCGTGATCTTTCGGTTGTTGGCGTGCGCGTCAATACCGTTGCGCCTGGCCTTATCGATACGCCGATTTATGGCGAAGGCGATGCCAGCGAAGCTTTCAAAGCCAACCTTTCGAAAGATGTGTTGTTCCCCAAGCGTCTCGGCTTTTCTGATGAATTGGCCTCGATGGTGGTCGAACTCATCACGAACTCCTACATGAACGCCCAGACGATCCGCGTCGATGGCGGCGCTCGCTTAGCCCCGAAGTAAACCTGCAGAAGCCCGTTTCGATCTCTAGCGCCAGCCCTTTTTTTCGAATCCATCGGAGAACGGGGCTCGGCCGCTAGGATCGTACGCGTGTTCGTACTCGGCGTTGATCCCGGTCTCACCCGCTGCGGCTATTGCGTTATCGAGACGCGCCAAGAAAAGCGTCATCGTTTGCCGGCCCAAAAAGCGTTGGCTCTCGGCGTAATTCGCACTAGCGCCGATGACGCATTGCCTAATCGACTTTGTGAATTACAAGATGAGTTCCGGGCCCTGATGGATGAGTTTTCTCCCGATGTGGTGGTCTTGGAACGAGTTCTCTTTCAAGTCAACGTCCGCACAGCCATGTCGGTTGGTCAAGCGTCTGGCATCGTGATGGCCGAAGCAGCGCGACGTCAATGTCAGGTCGAGCAGTATTCGCCTAATGAAGTGAAGTTGGCTGTTACCGGTTATGGCGCCGCTGACAAAATCCAAGTGCAGACCATGGTGCAAACGCTTTTGGGTTTAGAGAAACCGCCCACACCTTTTGATGCGGCTGACGCAGCCGCCTTGGCGCTTTGTCATATTGCAATGTCGCCATGGCAATACAAAACCGAAATGGCCATACAACAAACGGTGCAGTCATGATTGGTTCATTACGGGGCGTGTTGTTGCAGCGATTGACCGAAACCGAAATTCTTCTTGAAGTTTCCGGTGTTGGGTATCGCGTGCAAGTAATGCCCACCACTTGGGCGTCACTCGGCGAAAACGGATCAGAAATTTTCGTGCATGTTGTTCATCATGTGCGTGAAGATTCCGAACAACTATTTGGTTTCCTCACCCTCGATGAGCGCATGTTGTTCGAAACGTTATTAAGCGCTCATGGTGTTGGTCCTTCATTAGCCATGGCCATTTTGAGCGTGCATCCGCCGGTGAACTTGGTGCAGGTGGTGCAAAACAACGACATCGATTCACTGTGCTTAGTGCCCGGTGTCGGCAAGAAAACCGCACAACGGCTCTTGCTCGAACTTTCTTCGAAACTTGATATTTCAATCACCGAATCAACCGCGTCGTTAACGACCGAACAAAACGGTGTCATGAAAGATGTACGCGACGCCTTAAGCGCGCTTGGATATGGCAGTGAAGAAATTGCCTCGGCCATGCGCGAACTTCCCTCGTCGGACGATACGGCCGAATTGGTCCGCCTCGCACTACAAAAGTTGGATAGCTAATGCGCGATGAACTTCTCTCTCCCGAACCAGTTGATGGCGATGACGATGATTTTGTTACTCGCCGCGTGTTGCATTCCGGCGCGTCGGCCAACGACGAATTTTTGGGTGATGTCATCGGCGAAGAAGGCGGTCTGCGTCCTCGACGTTTAGAAGATTTCGTAGGTCAACCCGAATTAAAAGATCACTTGTCCATCATTTTGGAAGCGGCCCGTCGGCGATCGCAGGCAGCCGATCATTTACTTTTCGCCGGTCCTCCCGGTTTAGGTAAAACCACATTGGCCGGAATCGTGGCCGCCGAATTACAAGTGGCTCTGCATGTCACGTCCGGTCCGGCATTAGAACGCGCCGGCGATTTAGCGGCCATGCTCACTCGTGTGGGTGAGGGCGATGTTCTATTCATCGATGAAATTCACCGGATCAATCGCACAATTGAAGAAGTGTTGTATCCGGCGATGGAGGATTTCCAACTCGATATCGTCATCGGTAAAGGTCCGGCGGCGCGTTCTATCCGTCTCGATCTTCCTCGTTTCACTCTTATTGGTGCCACTACTCGTACCGGACTTCTCACCGGTCCATTACGCGATCGTTTCGGTTTGGTCTCGCGTCTTGATTATTACGATGTCAGCGATTTGCAACTCATTGTGGTGCGCGCCGCGTCGATCTTGGGTGTCGAAATAGATGAAGAAGGCGCGTACGAAATTGCTCGTCGCTCCCGTGGCACACCGCGAATTGCTAATCGCCTGTTGCGCCGAGTGCGCGACTTCGCCGAAGTCAGATCCAACGGGAAAATCTCGCAAAGCACGGCCAATGAAGGTCTCGACTTATTTGGAGTTGATGATCGTGGCTTAGACAAAGTAGACCGCGCCATCCTTTCCAGCATTTGCGGCAAATTCGGTGGCGGTCCGGTTGGACTCTCCACATTGGCCATCAGTGTGAGTGAGGCCGAAGAGAGTGTTGAGGATGTCTATGAACCATTCCTCATTCAGCAAGGTTTTCTTATGCGTACGCCGCGCGGTCGCGTGGCCACGCAAGCGGCATGGCAACATCTAGGGATGGTTCCGCCCGCCGATGCTGCAGTTGATGCAGCGCGCACTCTTTTTGATTCCTAACGCATGGAAACTTCTGCGTACGACTACAACCTGCCTGATGCGTCCATTGCCCAAGTGCCAATTGCGCCGCGCCATAACGCGCGGCTTCTGGTCGATCGAGGTGCGCAAGCTCCGGAACATCGCATCATGCGCGACTTGCCAGAACTTCTCTCCGCAGGCGATTTATTAGTAGTGAACACCACGCGTGTTTTGCCCGCTCGTTTGGCCTTACAGAAAACGACTGGCGGTCAAGCGGAAGTTTTGCTTTTGCATCCACTCGGCGATGGTTCGCTTTATGCCGCCGGCTCTTCGCAATGGATGGCTCTGGTTCGTCCTGGTCGACGTCTTGCACCCGGCACCAAACTTTTTGTTCCCGGACTGAGTGAACAACAATTTTTTGTTGAAGTGGGAGAGAGCACCGAAGATGGCCAACGCGTCGTCTCCCTTTTTGCCGACCAGCCGCTGTTGGACGCGTTAGAAGTCATCGGACAAATGCCGTTACCTCCGTACATCACGGAAAAACTCGATGACGCCGAGCGCTACCAAACGGTGTACGCCGAGCGACCCGGTTCGGCGGCAGCCCCAACGGCAGGATTGCATTTCACTGACGAACTTTTGGCTGACCTCACCCAAAAAGGAATACGGCGCGCTGATGTCGAACTCGTTGTTGGTTTAGGAACGTTCAAACCGATTTCGGCTGATCACATTGAAGATCATGTGATGCATACGGAGCGTTACTCGGTGCCGGCGGAAACCAAAGTGGCGATCGAAGAAACGAAAGCGCAAGGTGGGAAGGTAATTGCCGTAGGTACGACCACTGTGCGGGCGTTAGAAAGCATGGCCGCTTTTGGCCGCAGTGAGGGCGAAACGAATCTTTACATTCACGGGGACTACAACTTCGCCATTGTCGATCGACTGATTACAAATTTCCATCTGCCGAAATCATCGCTTCTGGTAATGATTGAATCCTTTGCCGGCCCACGGTGGCGCGATCTTTATCAAGAAGCATTAGAGAACAACTATCGGTTCTTATCTTTCGGTGATGCCATGTTGTTAACCTCTCGCAGAGAGGTTGAGGCGTGACAAAGGTTTTATCTATCGAAATTGAAAAGACCGATGGTCTGGCGCGCCGCGGTGTTGTGCGTACCGCCCGCGGTTCATTTGCGACTCCGTGTTTTATGCCCGTGGGAACGCGCGGTGCTGTGCGCACATTGACTTCAGAAGATTTAGAAGGTCTCGGCGCGGAAGTGATTTTGGGCAACACCTATCACCTCATGTTGAAGCCGGGCGAAAACTTGATCGATTCTTTTGGCGGATTGCACGGATTCGCTGATTGGAAAGGTCATATCCTCACCGATTCTGGTGGTTTTCAAATCTTTTCTCTTGAACCGAAAGTTGATGACGAAGGTGCCACCTTCGCTTCAACCTATGACGGCAGTCGTCATCACTTGTCGCCTGAACGTTCGGTAGAGATCCAACAAAAACTTGGTTCCGATATTCAAATGGTGCTGGATGTGTGTCCGCCACTGCCGTCATCGGACGCGGTTATTCGTGCTGCGCTTGAACGTTCAGTGTTATGGGCGGGGCGCGCCAAAAAGGCTCATGCGATTGCGCGCGCTGAAGGTTCAACCCAAGCGCAGTTCGGCATTGTGCAAGGTGGTATTTCGCAGTCGATGCGTGTCGAAAGCGCGCGTCGCACAACTGAATTTGAATTTGATGGTTACGGCATTGGCGGTTTATCGGTGGGTGAGACGCGGGCGGAAATGTTGCCGGCCCTGCTCGCAGCGACGGAAAACCTGCCCACCGATGCGCCTCGGTATTTGATGGGGGTGGGCGATCCCGCCAGTTTGGTGGAGGCCATTGCCCTCGGCGTCGACATGTTCGATTGCGTACTGCCCACTCGATTGGCGCGTCACGGCACGATTCTCACGTCAATGGGTCGGCTCAATATTCGTAATGCCAAATTCGCCGATGACCCTGAACCGCTCGAACCCGGATGCGCCTGCCCAACATGTTCCCGTTGGTCCAGGGCCTATATTCGCCATTTGCTGAGTGTCCATGAACCCACAGCGGCCCGCCTCACGACGCTTCATAACATCTCATGGCTTTTGGCCCTTATGGAGAGGGCCCGTAATGAGATATCGGCGGGCACCTATGACCAGTTCCGTCGCGAGGTCCTAGAAATCTGGGGCTAGGTCGCCGACTGCGAAAATTTGGCGGCGAAAAAGCACTATCGTCAGCGAGTCACATTGATTCGATTCTGACGACCCCTAGGCAAGATTTTCATGAACCTGATTCTCATCATTCTTTTGTTCGTGGTGGCGTGGATTGTTTTGATCATGCCGAAACAACGTGAGTTGAAGCGACATCAAGCGTTGTTGGCGGCGTTGAGCGTCGGCGATGAAGTAATGACCGGATCGGGAATTTACGGAACCATCGTGCAACTCGAGCCAGACATTGCGCTGTTACAAGTTGCTCCCGGAATTGAACTCAAAGTGGCGCGACGAGCCATTGCTGCGCGCGTCGAACCTAAAGTGGATGAACCAGAAGCAGACTCGGCGGAATCAAACGAGGATGGTGACGCCGAATCATGAGGCGCTTCCGCGGGTACGGCTCGCTTGTGACCTTTGTAGCCATCGCTGTTGCTGCATTTATTTTCACCTTGGCGATCGGCAATAAACCTCTTTTAGGTCTTGACCTTCAAGGTGGTGTTTCGGTTGTTTTGAAACCCACTCAACAAGTAGAGGAATCAACCCTTGACCAAGCCATCGCCATTATTCGTCAACGTGTTGACGCTCTCGGTGTGGCCGAACCGGAAATCACTCGTCAGGGAACCAACATCCTCATTCAGATTCCGGGTGTAAAGGATAAAGATCGCGCCCTTGACCTCGTAGGTCAGACGGCGGAATTGCAATTCCGTCCAGTGCTCGGCGGTCAAGCCGTTGAGACTCCCGATTCATCGACAACCACAACGGCGCCGGCAGATGCATCCGGTGCGGATGCGACAACAACAACGACAGTGGCTGATTCAACGACGACCACTGTTGCGGGTGAATCCACAACGACGACGCAGAATTTGCCTGGTGGTTTGCCGGCCGATGTCTGTGTTCAAGGGCTTTCCGCTGAGCAACTCAACCCGCAAGGCCAAGCACTTCTGCCGCAATGTCGCGATAAGCAAACAGTGGCTACGTATCAGGTGGGTCCCGTTGCGTTAACGGGTGCTGCGCTTGATACGGCACGGGCCACATTGAGCGGAACGCAGTGGGTGGTCAATCCTGTTTTCAAGGGCGGCGAACAGGGCATTGGATTGTTCAACGCGATTGCCAGCCAGTGCTATTCCAAAGCGGCTGTTTGTCCGACGGGACAGTTGGCAATTGTTTTGGATGGCCGCGTGCTTTCGGCGCCGGTGATTCAAGAAGCATCCTTTACTGCTGATCAAATTGAAGTCACCGGTAATTTCAAAGAAGGCGAAGCAAAGGATCTGGCGACCGCTCTTCGTTATGGCGCCCTGCCGGTTGAGTTCGAACAACAACAAGCACAAATTGTTTCGGCAACGCTCGGTAAAGACGCACTCAATGCGGGCATCGTGGCCGGCATCGTGGGTGTGATTTTGGTGGGCATATACATGATCGCCTTCTACCGATTCCTCGGTGTTTTGGCCATGATCAAATTAGTTTTCGAAGGTCTTTTGCTTTGGGCGGTCGTTGCTTGGTTAGGAACCAACAACGGTTTGGCTCTTACGTTGGCCGGTATTACCGGCATCATCGTTTCGATCGGTGTTTCACTCGATTCGAACGTTGTGTACTACGAGCACATGAAGGAAGACGTCTTAAAGGGACGCACGGTTCGTAGTGCCACTGATAAGTCGTTTACTACGGCATTTTCCACCATCGTGAAAGCTGACGTGGCGTCATTGTTAGGTGCTGTTCTGTTGTGGTGGTTAACGGTCGGGCCAGTGCGCGGTTTCGCTTTCTATCTCGCCCTTTCCACCATTCTTGATTTGATCGGCGCATGGGCGTACATGCGACCAGCAGTGCGTTTGGCGACACGCTCGCGATGGCTTATGCGTCATCCGCGCATTTTGGGATTGCCGGAGCAACTCGAAACCGACCAAAAAGAACGCGTGAAGGAGGTTGTGTCATGAGTTGGATGTCTCGACTAAATCGCGGCCAGACCAATATCAACTTCCTCAAATGGTGGCGTCGAGGTTTGGCGTTATCGGCCGTCTTGGTCGTACTTTCCATCGGTTCGCTCTTTATTCGCGGTCTCAATTTAGGAATTGATTTCGAAGGCGGCGTCTCTTGGGAAGTTCCCGCACCTGGGGTTTCAGTTTCCGAAGCGCGTTCCGCTCTCGATTCAGTTGGTGAAGGCCAAGCCAAAATTCAAGTTGTTGGTTCTGACATCTTGCGCGTGCAGGGCCCTGAGTCATCGGCCGAGCAGACAGCCAAAGTTCGCGAAGAGTTGGCCAAATTGGCCGATACCGATGTGGCCAATGTGAGCGTCTCCACGGTTGGTGCCTCATGGGGTGGCGACATCACTCGGTCGGCCGTCCGTGCGCTCATCATTTTCTTCATCGTGATGTTGATCTACCTCACGGTGCGTTTGGAATGGCGAATGGCTATCGCCGCAATCGCCGCGGTTGTCCATGACGTTCTTATTTCGGTGGGTGTTTATTCAATTTTCCAGTTCGAAGTGACACCGGGAACGGTTATCGCCTTTTTGACCATTCTCGGTTACTCCATTTACGACACGATCGTGGTCGATGACAAGATCAAAGAAAACGAACGACTGGTCGGTCAATCGGGGCGCATGACATACGGGCAAATGGTTTCTCGTTCAATGAACCAAGTGCTGTTGCGTTCGATTAACACCACAGTGGTTTCAATTCTTCCGGTCATTTCATTGCTGGTGGTTGGCGCGTTCATCATGGGCGCTGTCACTTTGGAAGAGTTCTCCATTGCCTTGTTAGTTGGTCTGATTGCCGGTGCTTACTCTTCGGTCTTTGTTGCCGCTCCCATCTTGGTGTGGGCAAAAGAACGCGAGCCTCGTTACCGATCAATTCGTGAACGACTCTCCTCGACGGGCGTTGACATCACGCAGAATGCTCCCGAGGGCAATGAAGGCCCCCGCGTATCCGCCGTAGTTAGCGATGGCGAGACTGATTCCGCTGCACCGCGTCCGGTGGTCGGCACCGTTATCCCGCCTCGTCCACGCAAGAAAAAGAAATGACAGTTCCGTCGAACGGCAGGTTCGGCGGTACCGTAGAGGCGTGACGTTTCCCGCATGGAACCTCACCCGCCCAACTCAAACCTCGAATGAGGGAGAAGCGGCGAGGTAATGGCCACTGTTAACCGCGTCCTGCCTTGGCGTCGACATAGTGCGCCACCTGCGGTTGAAGTCGCGCCATTGGTGAACGCATTTCGATCACATCACACCAAACAGTCAACGGCCGCTATCGAAAAGGCTTATGCCGTTGCGGCTGAAGCGCATAGGGGACAAACCCGTAAATCGGGCGAACCCTATGTGACGCATCCGGTGGCGGTGGCCTTGGTTTGTGCCGAACTTGGCCTCGACGATGTCACGATCTGCGCGGCACTCTTGCATGATGCCGTCGAAGACACGCGTTTAACGCTGGAAGATGTAGAGAAGGAATTCGGCCCCGAAGTCGCCGCCATTGTTGATGGTGTTACCAAACTTGATCGGTTGACGTTCGATTCCAAAGAAGCACAGCAGGCCGCCACGGTGCGAAAAATGTTGGTGGCGATGGCCAAAGACTTGCGAGTCCTTATCATCAAATTGTCTGATCGTTTGCACAACATGCGCACGATTGCCGCCATGCCCGCGTTTAAACAGCATCGCACGGCGCAAGAAACTCTCGACATTTATGCACCGTTAGCGCACCGTTTGGGTATGCAAGAAATTCGACAGCAACTTGAAGATCTTTCTTTCGCTTCATTGCATCCCAAGCGTTATGCCGAAATCGACCATATGGTCGGAACTCGTGCGCCAGAACGCGAGGAATATTTGGCGCATGTTGTTGGGGTGGTGCAAGCACGTCTCTCGGAATTGCATATTGATGCTGAAGTGACGGGTCGACCGAAACATCTTTGGAGCATTTACGAAAAGATGGTGGTGAAGGGCCGTGATTTTGACGACATTTACGATCTCATTGGCATTCGCGTCATCGTGGAAACCGTGAAAGATTGTTATGCCGCTTTAGGTTCAATTCATGCCACGTGGAAACCCGTGCAAGGGCGATTCAAAGATTACATCGCCATGCCGAAATTCAATTTGTATCAATCGCTTCACACCACTGTTGTTGGTCCTCAAGGTAAACCGCTTGAAGTGCAGATACGCACATTAGAAATGCACCGGCGCGCTGAAAGTGGTGTGGCTGCTCATTGGAACTATAAAGACAAAAACGAAAGCACTGAAGATTTAGCGTGGTTGAACCGGATTGTCGATTGGCAATCAGAAACATCTGACCCCACTCACTTCATGGCGAACCTCAAAGTTGATCTCGAGCAAGATGAGGTATTTGTTTTCACGCCGAAGGGCAAAGTCATTACGTTGCCAAAAGGTTCAACTTCGGTCGATTTTGCTTACGCCATTCATACCGAAGTCGGACATAACTGCATTGGCTCGCGTATCAACGGGCGTCTCGTTCCGCTCGATACCGTGTTGCAATCGGGCGACAGCGTTGAGATTTTCACCGCCAAAGTTGGCGATCGAGGTCCATCAAGGGATTGGCTTAATTTCGTCGTTACGCACCGAGCCGCCAACAAAATTCGTTCGTGGCATTCACGTGAACAACGTGATGAAGCAATCGAAATGGGCTTTGAAGAATTGATTAAAGCAATGCGTCGCGAGGGCCTTCCGGTGACAAAAATTCGCCGAGCGAAAATTCTCGACGACGTTGCAGAAAAAATGAATTACACCGATCTGGATGCATTGCATGCGGCAATCGGGCGTGGTCATATTTCGGCTCAATCAGTAGCGGAGCGAGTGCGCCGAGGTCTTGAAGACGTTGATCCTTCGCGTGAAGAACAATTGCCCGTAATTGCTCACGGTCCGCGACGTTCCGAACGAGCGACCGGTAGTTCTTCCGGCGTTCATGTTGAAGGTCTCGACGATGTGCTGGTGCGACTTTCCCGTTGTTGTACTCCGGTGCCCGGTGACGAGATTGTGGGATTCGTGACGCGTGGTCGAGGAGTTTCGGTACATCGAACTGATTGCGCAAACGCTCTTTCGCTTTCCAACGATCAAGGTGATCGGTTGATCGATGTTGAGTGGGACACCGATATCTCGGCCACCTTTATCGCCGTTATTGAAGTGAAAGGTCTCGATCGCTCCCGATTGCTACGTGATGTTTCGGCCGCGTTGGCGGACAATCATGTCAATATCGTGGCCTGTAACACCGTTACCGGTTCTGATCGAATTTCGGTCATGCGCTTTGATTTTGAACTTGGCGAAGCGGGCCAACTCGAACCACTTCTCTGGTCGATCAAACAAATCGACGGTATTTACGATGCGTATCGAGTCCTGCCGCAGGCGGCGGAACCGGTAAGTACCCGCGACGAGTAACGCTTTATGTAGCGCTAGCCAAATCATTCGCAGACCCGCTGTCGTGCGCCAGTAGGCTGACCTGTCGTGTCAGAGACCTCCGGATCGAGAACTGAACCTTTTAAGGCTCCAACCGGCACTCGCGATGTGCTTCCACCGGAGTCAGATCGTTGGCAGGCGCTCGTCGCCCAGTTCGCCGCAACGGCGACGCGGGCTGGTTACGGACTTATTCAAAGTCCTATGTTCGAAGAAATCGGTGTTTTTGCTCGCGTCGGTGAAGGCACCGATTTGGTCCGTAAAGAGATGTATGACTTCATCGATAAAGGTGATCGTCACCTGGCATTGCGTCCCGAGGGAACTGCCTCTGTTGTGCGCGCTTTTATTCAACATGCGCAAGGGGAGCCCAAACCTTGGAAGGTCTGGTACGCCGCGCCGTCGTTCCGATACGAACGTCCCCAATCTGGTCGCTACCGCCAGCATCATCAATTAGGCGTAGAGGCGCTTGGCTCCGATGATCCTGATCTCGATGTTGAAGTAATTGTGTTGTTGCACGATTTCTACGCCTCGCTTGGCTTACGACAAATTTCTTTGGCGATTAATTCGATGGGCACCTCGGCCGATCGCACCGCTTATATCGAAACTGTTCGCAGTTGGTTGAACGATAAAAGAGCCGAACTCGACCCACGCGATGTGGAACGAATCGATGACCATCCCATGCGTGTTTTGGATTCGAAACATGAACAAACAATTGCGGCCATCGCTGATATTCCTCGCAGTACGGATTTACTTTCGCCGGCGGCTGCCGAACGCTTTGAGCGCGTACAAGATGGATTGCGTGCCGCGGGCGTCGATTTTCGTATCGAGCCCCGCTTAGTGCGCGGACTCGACTACTACACGCACACCACGTTTGAATTCATTTCTTTAGCGATGGACGCTGCTCAGTCCACCATTGGTGGTGGCGGTCGCTATGACGGCCTCGCAGAATCGTTAGGCGGTCCCGCTACACCGGGAATTGGTTTCGGATCAGGAATCGAACGTGTCCTATTGGCTTGCGACGCTGAGTCGGTCTTTACGGTGGAAAAATCCACGCAATTGGTCTTCGTGGTCGATACCACCAATGGCGCACAAGCACGCGACCTCACCACAGAATTGAGGCGGGCTGGAATTGCGGCGGAACGTGCCTTCGATGGCCGTTCGATGAAATCACAAATGAAGTCTGCCGATCGTTCCGGAGCTCGCTTTGTCGTCATTATTGGTGAAGATGAATTGTCATCGAATACCGTCATGGTGCGTGATCTTCGCGATGGATCGGCCCAACAGTCAGTTTCTCGATCAGAACTGATCGAAAATCTGCGCACCCGTTTTAACTAGGTTTTTAAAAAGAGAGTCCTTGTGTCAATGCGAACTGATTACTGCGGTGATTTACGAGCGACCGATATCGGTCGGACCGTTTCTGTCTGTGGGTGGGTTGCCCGTCGCCGTGAACATGGAGAGCACTTGGCCTTCATCGATGTTCGTGATCGTTCAGGCATTGTGCAATGCGTTGTTGACGGAGCCCATGATCTTCGCAGCGAATATGTCGTGCGCGTCACCGGTGCGGTTCGACAGCGTCCCGACGGTACGGTGAACCCCAACCTTCCTACCGGTGAAATTGAAATCGGTGATTGCCAAGTTGAGATTCTCAACATTGCGGATCCTCCGCCATTCCAACTCGATGATCGCGTTGAAGTCGATGAAATGGTGCGACTGGCGCATCGTTATGTTGATTTACGTACCGAACGTATGCAACGCAATCTCCGGGTGCGAGCACGAGTTAACTCCGCGCTGCGTCGCAGTATGGATTCCCAAGGATTCACCGAAGTGGAGACGCCAATGCTTATTGCGTCGACACCTGAGGGTGCGCGCGATTTCATTGTTCCCAGTCGGTTAAGTCCTGGTTCGTTTTACGCCCTTCCGCAAAGTCCGCAGTTATTCAAACAACTTTGTATGGTTGGTGGTCTCGATCGTTACTACCAAATTGCTCGTTGTCTACGCGATGAAGATTTGCGTGCTGATCGTCAGTTCGAATTCATGCAACTCGATATCGAGGCCTCATTTGTTTCGCAACAAGAGGTATTGCAGTTCGTCTCCCAAGCGATTTCCGCCGCGGTTGAGGAAGTAACTGGCACTGGTGTTGGTGATATTCCAACGATGAGTTGGCACGAAGCTCAAGAACGATTCGGATCCGATAAGCCCGATGTGCGCTTCGGTATGGAATTAGTCGAACTCACACCGGTTTTTGCCGCCACCGAATTCAACGCTTTTAAAGCGCCCTGCATTAAGGGAATTTGTGTACCCGGGGGAGCAGAGGCCAGCCGTTCGCGACTCGACGATCTCACCGATATGGCCAAGCGCTGGGGCGCTAAAGGTTTGGTGTGGATGCGCGTCACTTCGGCAACCGAAATCGATTCACCAATCGCCAAGTTCTTGAGTGACGAAGAAAAAGCCTCCGTGGTTTCCACCATGGGCGCGAATGTTGGCGACTTAGTGCTCATCGTCGCCGATGATCGGCCCAAGGTGTGGCATGTTCTTGGACTTTTGCGCTTAGAACTCGGTCGACCGGCCGTTACCGAAGGCGGATTGCAGTTCCTGTGGGTTGTTGATTTCCCATTATTTGAGGCGCTGGATGAGAGTGGAAATCCCATTCCTGCTCATCATCCATTCACCATGCCGCATGTTGATGATGTTGCCTATTTGCAATCGGAAAACAATGAAGATTTTTTGAAAGTTCGTTCACAGGCCTACGACCTTGTTCTTAATGGGTGGGAATTGGGTTCAGGCAGTGTGCGTATTCACCGCGCGGATATCCAAAAACAAATGTTTGGTCTCTTAGGTATCGACGACGAAACCGCCAAAGAACGTTTTGGCTTTTTACTTGATGCCTTCCGTTTCGGTGCACCGCCGCATGCTGGTTTTGCATTTGGAATCGATCGTTTAGTTGCGCTTTTGGCCGGCGAGGAAAATATTCGCGAGGTCATTGCGTTTCCGAAAACGCAATCTGGTTCCGATCCGCTTACGCATGCGCCCTCACCGGTTGATCCCAAATATCTCGACGAGTTAGGGCTGCGCCTATTGCCGCCCGCCGCTAAAGAATCGAAATAGACGATGGCCGCTCCCGATCTTTTTGCCTCGGCGGCGGTTGAACAATTACAAAACCAGGCGCCCTTAGCGGCGCGTCTGCGGCCGCGCACACTTGATGACATTGTCGGACAAGAACATTTACTTGGGCCGGGTAAACCGCTGCGGACGTTAATTGAAGCGGATCGTTTATCGTCAGTGATCTTGTGGGGGCCGGCGGGCACCGGAAAAACGTCGCTGGCGCAATTGATCGCCCGCACTACCGAGAAAAATTATGAACAGTTATCGGCTGTTTCCGCTTCGGTAAAAGATGTGCGCGAAGTAATTGCGCGTGCCGAGGAATCTCTTGGTGCACACCAACGCCGCACCATTCTTTTTCTGGATGAAGTGCATCGCTTTTCAAAATCGCAACAAGATGCACTTCTGCCATCGGTTGAATCAGGTCTTCTTGTTCTCATTGGGGCCACCACGGAGAATCCCTATTTTGAGGTCAACCCACCGCTGCTCAGCCGCTCGACGCTGTTTCGGTTGCATCCGCTTAGCCGAGAGGCGACCGGTCAATTAATCGATCGGGGATTGAAGTTCAGTCAGTTCGCTATTACTGATGAGGCGCGCGATTTTTTATGTACGCGTGCCAATGGCGATGGACGCGGCGCGCTTACGGCTTTGGAAGTAGCCATTGCGTTAGCGAAAGCCGATAATCGCGCCCTCGTTGAGTTGGCTGATGCCGAATCTGCCTGCGATGCCAAAGCGCTGGCCTATGGACGTGATGATCATTTTGATGTGATTTCGGCGTTCATTAAATCAATTCGGGGATCCGATATTGATGCCGGTTTGTATTGGTTGGCGCGTATGTTGGAAGCAGGTGAAGATCCGAAATTCATTGCTCGGCGTTTAGTGATCCTCGCCAGCGAAGATATTGGAATGGCTGACTCCCAGGCACTTGTAATTGCGACCGCGGCCGCTCAAGCGGTGAATTTTGTCGGTCTCCCCGAGGCGCAACTCAATCTCGCGCACGCAGTTGTGTATTTAGCTCAAGCGCCGAAGTCGAATGATGTAACGACCGCATTGGGTAGAGCAGTTGAAGACGTTGCGAAAGGTGGCCAAGTGCCAATTCATCTGCGCGATGGCCATTATCGGGGCGCACAGGAACTTGGCCACGGTGTCGGTTACAAATATCCGCATGACTATCCGGACAATTGGGTTGAACAGCAGTATTTGCCCGACGATGTGAATAAAGAGGGCGGCGGAAAGTACTGGAATCCGAAGTGATCCCGCAGTGATCCCGCAGTGATCCCGCAGTGATCCCGCAGTGATTCGCATAAATCCACCAACTCGCTGGCCACTTGTGCGAACGTGTTCGCGTTCCCTAGCGAGGTCTCATGACAACAGTTTCCGTTGTGTTGCTCATAGTGGCGATTACCGGTTTGGTGGTTGTGGCCATGGCGGTGCAATCACTTATTTTGACGTTGCGTAGTCTGCGCAAAACCGTCGACGAACTTCGTCACGAAACTTTGTTAGTGGTGGCCGAGATGCAAAAAGCCGTTGATAACGCCAACGGCGAAATCGCACGTGTTGATTCACTACTTGATCAAGCGGAAGTAATTGGCACCCGAGTTGAAGCGACGTCGCGCTTGGCCTGGATTGCAATGCGAAACCCTTTGGTCAAACTGGCATCGGTATCGTTGATTTCGGCGCGGCGTAAGCGTCGTCGTGATCCAGTTATCGATACGCAGGTAGTTCTTGAGCAACTTGATCAGCCGACCATGGTTCGCACCGAACCGATTGCGCTTTCTTCGCGGCGTAAACGACAACGACGGGCCAGTTGAAATGTTCGCCCGTGCACGTTGGTTTTCGGCTGGATTGATTGTTGGTTCTGCCGGTGCGGCCTATACCTATTTCCGCGCTCGTGAAGCTATGAAACGGCATATTCCTGAGAATGCTCAGCAAGCGGCCTTGCAGATAGCGCAAAAATCTACCGAGGTTGTGGGTTCTGCTCTCGAATCGGCCGTGGGTTCGGCGAATGAGACGGTCGATGGATGGCGGGATTCAATCGCACAATCTCGGCAAATGCGAAAACGGGCAGAAGAATTGCTCCAAGATCAACTCGATGCGGCGGGCCTGTAGTTCAGCGTTGCTGTCTTGTCCGCTTTAGAGCGATCCTTTGATGGTTGGGGTGGCGTGGGTATGTAGGCTGACGGAGCCATGAATCGCATGACCGCCAATGAACTTCGTAAAGCCTTCACCTCTTTTTTTGCGGAAAAGGGCCACACCGTCGTTCCTTCGGCCAGTTTGATTCCTCATGATCCCGATCTGATGTTCACCGTGGCCGGCATGGTCCCGTTCAAGCCGTATTTTTTGGGCGAAGAAACTCCGCCCTTTCGTCGGGCCACGACAGTGCAGAAGTGTGTGCGCGCCGGCGGCAAAGATTCCGATCTCGAAGAGGTTGGCCGCGATACGCGCCACCTTTCATTTTTCGAAATGCTGGGCAACTTTTCCTTTGGTGATTACTTCAAAGCCGAAGCCATTCCGATGGCGTGGGACATGGTCACCAATTTGTTTGGTATCGATCCCGAATTGTTATGGGTGACCTGTCACCATTCCGATACTCAAGCGGCTGAACTTTGGCGCGATGTAGTAGGTGTGCGCCCGGAACGAATTCAGTTTCTTGACGCCGACAATTGGTGGGGTCCGCCGGGCGGTCCTCCGGGACCTTGCGGTCCTTGTTCCGAGATCTATGTCGATAAAGGTCCGGCTTATGGCCCCGATGGGGGACCAGCCGTTGGTGGCGATGAACGTTTCTTGGAAATCTGGAATTTGGTTTTCATGCAGTTCGCCCGCGATGTCGACGGAACTGACACCGAATTGCCGAAGCGCAATATCGATACCGGTGCTGGTCTCGAACGAATCCTTGGTGTCTTACAAGGTAAAGACAGTGTGTTTGATACCGATGTGCTTTCACCGTTAGTGGAAACGGCACAATCGATCACCGGTGTCACGCTTGGTCAGAGCGATCGTTCCGATATTTCCCTGCGCATTTTGGCGGAACATGCGCGCACCATGAGTTTCTTGGTGGGCGATGGCGTCTTTCCGTCAAATGAAGGTCGCGGTTATGTGCTGCGGCGAATCATTCGACGTGCGGTGCGCGAAGCCTATTTATTAGGAGTGGAGAAACTCGTTACGCCAACTTTGGTGGATACGACGGTGGCAGTTATGGGCGAGGCCTATCCTGATTTAGCGGCGCAAAAAGATTTTGTGCAGACCGTTGTTACTCGTGAAGAAGAAAAGTTCCGCGCCACATTAAAAACTGGCACCGCCATGTTGGACACTGAACTAGCCAACTTGGGCGCAGGCGAAACTCTCTCGGGCTCAATCGCGTTTGCACTGCATGACACTCATGGTTTCCCGCTTGAGTTAACCCGCGAAATAACTCTTGAGCGCGGCCATGATGTCGACGTCGACGGTTTCGATGCCGAAATGGAACAACAACGTTCACGGGCCAAGGCTGCTCGTAAAGGCGGCGGCGCCGAGAATGTCGAATTCTTTGCGGAAATCGCTCGGCAAAACGGTCCCACACTCTTCATCGGCGCTGATACCTATGTCGGTGAAGGTCGGGTACTGGCGATTACTGAGGATTCAATTGTTGTCGATCAGACTCCGTTCTATGCCGAGTCCGGTGGACAAACTGGCGATACCGGAGAAATCCGCGGCGCTACCGGTCGCATAGCCATCATTGACACGGTCTACGGAGCGCCCGGAATTGTTTGTCATAAGTTCGATGAGATCGAAGGCGAAATCGAAGTCGGCAGCACCGTACAACTCGCTATTGATGGCGATCGGCGCGACGCAATTCGTCGTAACCACACCGCAACCCACCTTTTGCATTGGGCGTTACGCGAAGTTTTGGGTGATCACGTTAAACAGCAAGGATCATTAGTTACTGCTGATCGCTTGCGTTTCGATTTCAGTCATTACGACGCCGTAAGTGATGACGAGATTCGAAAGGTTGAAGATCTCATTGCGGCTGATGTCTTAGCCAATGCCGCCACTCGTCATTTTGAAACGACGATGGACGAAGCCAGTTCGATGGGGGCAATCGCATTCTTCGGCGATAAGTACGGCGATGTCGTCAAAGTTCTTCAGGCTGGACCGCATTCAATCGAACTTTGTGGAGGCACTCATGTGCGTGCGCTGGGCGATATCGGCCCAGTGAAAATTGTGAGCGAGTCGTCGATTGGTTCGAATATTCGTCGTATAGAAGCAGTGTCCGGACTTGGTCCGCTGCAACGGTTACGCGAAGACGAGGCGAAACTGCGAGCGGCCAGTGATGCCCTTGGCGTCGCCACTGATGAACTCGTCGAAACCGTGCAGCGGCGCGTGGCTGAAATAAAAGAATTGCGTCAACGTGTACGCGAACTTGAGTTGAGCGTCGCATCGAATCGTGCGGTTGACCTTGCGGCCAACGCCGAAAACGGCATTGTGATTGCGCGCCTCGATGATCTCGACCGTGATGCGTTACGCGATTTAGCCGTTGCGGTACGCGATCAAACTGGCATTCAGGTTTGTGTTTTAGGCAGTGCGCCGGAATCAGGCGGTGTGGCTTTGGCCTGCGCTGTGCGTCCCGATTCCGGGTTCAATGCTTCGGCCTTGATTGCCGATGCGGCGAAACTTGTGAAAGGCGGCGGCGGTAAGCACGCCGAAATTGCCGTTGCCGGCGGGAAAGATCCGAGTGCACTTGATGATGCTCTAGCGGTAGTGAGGTCCGCACTGTTGTGACCTTGCGGCGGGCGTTAGGGATCGATTTAGGTGATCGGCGCGTCGGCATCGCTATGGCTACGGGAAATGTGGCGACACCACTACAAGTGGTGTCGCGTTCAAAGTCGACCGCCCTCGATCATGAGCAAATTTTTGCCATTGCTACGGAATGGGAAGTGGACGTTCTCGTCGTCGGCGTTCCCTATTCACTTGACGGTTCTGTTGGACCGGCGGCAGAAAAAGTCCTTGCAGAGATTGATCAATTGCGGGCGCGCACAAATTTGCCCGTGGAAATCTACGATGAACGCTTCACTACAGTGACAGCACAACAACGATTGCGTGAAGGGGGAGTCTCGAACCGACAGAGCAAGAACTTGGTAGATGCAATGGCCGCTACCGTTCTATTGCAGGCTTGGCTCGATAACCACCAATGAGTGACTTGCCCGATCCATTTGAATTGTTTGGTCTCGACTCCGAAAAACAAAGTTCGGCACCAACGCCCGCTAGCGCGCCCTATGACGAACCGCCCGTGCGGCAACAGCCACCTAGCCCACCGCCGCCGCGCAAAAAACGTCGCAAGTTGCGGATTGCGGCCATTGTTCTCGGCCTGTTCGTATTGATCATTGCTATTGGCGGTTTTTGGATTAACCGTCAGATAAATCCCAATAGCTCTGGCGATGAAGTGAGTTTCGCCATTCCCAAGGGTGCAACGACGGCCAACGTTGTCGACCTTTTGGGAGAAAAAGGAATCGTGGGTAACACGTCAGTGTTCACTTGGTACTTACGTTTTAACGGAACCGATCAATTCCAAGCCGGTGAATACGAAGGTCTCCGCACCAATATGAACATGGGGGAGATCGTCAATGTTCTCAAAGGTGGACCGGCGCCTCCCAAAACAGTGACGTATCTCGTACGCGAAGGTTTATGGGAATCGGAATTTGTTACCCAAACTCTGGAAAAGTTTCCCAAGATGACTCGCGCCGATTTAGAAGCGGCGTTACGTAACACTCATCCGGCATTGCAGCCCGCCGGTTCAACCGATTTAGAAGGATTTCTCTATCCGGCCACCTATGAAGTGTTGGCAGACGATACGGGCAACCCGCAAAAATTGATCGATCAAATGATGAACGCGTTCACACGCGTGGCCAACGCCGAAGGTTTGCCCAATGCGTCGACCAAATTGCGAGGCGTGGCCGGCAATCGCACAATCACTCCCTATGAAGCATTAATCGTTGCCTCGTTAGTGGAATCGGAAGCAAAACTTGACTCCGAACGTCCCAAAATTGCGCGCGTTATTTACAACCGATTGGCGAAAGGCGAGATGCTCGGCATTGATGCTTCTGTTCTCTATGCCATCGGGCAACGAAAAACCAATCTCACTTCACGGGATTTGCGTACCGATTCTCCTTACAACACCCGCTTAAAGACCGGTTTACCGCCAACTCCCATCAATTCTCCCGGGCAAGCATCAATACGCGCTGCGCTCAACCCTGCTCCAGGTGATTGGATGTATTACGTGCTTACTGAAACCGACGGCACGCATTACTTCTCCAAGACCTTGGCTGAGCATGAACGAGCCACGGCTGATGCACGCGCGCGGGGAGTTTTCTGATGACATCGGGTACAACTCAACTCTGTGCCGTTATTGGCGATCCGGTTTCTCATTCGTTATCGCCACTTCTTTTTTCGACGGCATTTGCCGAATGTGATCTGGACTGGACGTATGTCGCTTTTCCTGTTGCTAGCCAACAACTTGAAACGGCCCTTAATGGTGCGCGGGCATTGGGTTTGCGCGGACTTTCAGTGACCATGCCGCATAAGGAAGCGACGGCAAAACTATGTGACGAACTTTCACCTTCGGCCTCACAATTAGGAGCGGTTAATTGTGTGGTTGTTGAGAACGATCGATTGATCGGTCATAACACCGACGGTGATGGTTTCGTTGATTCGTTGCAGCATCAATTCAATTTTTCGCCCGCCGGAAAGAACTGTGTCGTCATTGGCGCGGGTGGCGCCGGTCGCTCCATTGCATTGGCGCTGCGTCATGCGGGTGCAGCCGAAATCGGTGTGGTGAATCGATCGGCAGAACGAGCCCAAAAGGCACTCGATCTAGCCGGTCCGTCGGCGCGGCATCTGACCAATGATGATCCGCGTTTAGTTGAGGCCGATCTCATTGTGAATGCCACGCCCGTGGGAATGGAAGGTGTCGTTGATCAATCGATGCCAATTGACCCTTCTTTTTTACGGGCCGAGCAAGTCATCATCGACACTGTGTACCGACCATTACAAACACCTTTCTTGGACCAGGCTGAAAAAATTGGTGCCCGCTTCGCGAACGGAGTTCCGATGCTGGCCATGCAAGCGGCACGACAATTTGAGTTATGGACCAACATTGAGGCCCCTCGTCAAGAAATGATGAACGCCGTTACTCGATTTGTAGCGTCGTGATGCAGTGCGCGCCGGTGTTGGCGCTGGTCTTCTCCGGATCCGTTGAATTAGTCGTGGCGTTTCTATCAACACCAATCGTTGTTTTGATTCAGCGTTGGCTCATTGCCGTTAACTGTCGCAGTGAGAAATCGCCCAAGGATTCATTCGAAATACTTTGGGCGATTGATCTACTTGTCGCCTTTCTCTTTTTTGGTTTTTACCAACAAAACGAATTCATTCTCTTCGCGCCGATCCTTGCGTTCGTCGTGGTGGTGATGATGGTGGCCGCCGCCGCAGTCGATCTCACTGAGTATCGCTTGCCCGATCATCTCATCGTCCCCACATGGGTCGCTTCAATTATCGCCATCATCGCAGTGGCGTATGCAGAAAATGAGACAACCCGACTGACGAGCGCTCTTATCGCTAGCGGTGCGGCGTTCGCTTTGTTATTTGTCGCCCATCTCATTTCGCCGCGCGGTATGGGTTTCGGTGATGTCAAGGCCGTGGCCGTTATCACGTTGCCTATCGGTTGGATCGCGGGTTCGGTGGAAAGCGCGCTGGCAGCAACTCTCTGGATGTTTTTTGTCAGTTTCGCAATTGGATCGGCACTCGGAGGCATCCTTTGGTTGCGTCATCGAAAATCGACGGCTTTACCATTTGGGCCTGCATTAGTGGTTGGCACCATCGTCGTTTTGAGTGTGCAATTCATAGGTGGATGAAAACAAGTTCGAATTTAGTAATGCTGGCCAGTAGATTGGCTCTGTGTTGCGTTTTCTTACCGCCGGCGAATCACATGGCAAAGCACTTGTGGTCATTCTTGAAGGGGTCCCCGCTGGGCTCCCCATAACTGTCGAACAAATCGGCAATGAATTGGCCCGTCGGCGACTCGGCTACGGACGTGGTCCGCGTATGAAGTTTGAGGCCGATGAGATCACTTTGTTGGCGGGTATTCGTCATGGCCGCACTCTTGGTTCGCCTATTGCTATCGAAATTGGCAACAGTGAGTGGGAGAAGAAGTGGACCGAGGAGATGTCACCGCATCCCGGTGAAACGTCGCAAAAACTCACAACGCCTCGTCCCGGTCATGCCGATTTAACCGGTATGCAGAAATACGATTTCGATGATGCTCGCAATGTCTTGGAGCGCGCCTCGGCCCGTGAAACCGCCGCGCGCGTCGCAGCCGGTGCTGTTGCCAAAGCGCTGCTTTCCACGATCGGCACCACCGTTGGTTCGCATGTCATTTCCCTAGGGCCGGTGCGCGCCGATGTCGCATTGCGTCCATCAGCCGCGCAATTTGACGCAGTAGATGAATCAGAAGTTCGTTGTCTTGATCCCAATGCGGCGGCGCAAATGATTGCTGAAATCAAGAGCGCACAAAAAGCGGGCGACTCACTCGGTGGAATTGTTGAAGTCGTCGCCTACGGCGTACCGATTGGCTTGGGTTCACATGTTCATTGGGATCGCCGTTTAGATGGGCGTATTGCGCAAGCAATGCTCTCAATCCAAGCGGTCAAAGGCGTGGAAATCGGTGAAGGATTTTCCGTGGCCGAACGGCCGGGATCACAAGCACATGATCCAATCGTGTGGGATGAAGTAGCCATGACCTACCGTCGAACCAGTGATAACGCCGGCGGAATTGAAGGCGGTATGTCAACGGGTGAAGTGTTGTTGGCTCGTGTCGCGATGAAACCATTAGCCACGCTCAACAAGCCAGTTCTTGCAACCGTCGATACGGCGACGAAAGAGTCCGGCGTTTCGTTCCGCGAACGAACCGATGTCACCGCTGTACCCGCCATGGGAGTTGTTGCCGAAGCGATGTGTGCATTGGTGTTAGCCGATGAAGCATTGCGAAAGTTTGGCAGCGACTCAATTCAAGAATTCACTCGCAATCATGCAACGTACGTTGAACAAGTTCGATCGCAAGCGGCGCGCATTGATTTCGCAACATCATCATCAGAAGAGCCGCTTAACTGGGACGCGGCGGCCGCGTTCGGCACCGACGCGCCGCAGTCATAATCATGTCTCGACATATCGTCGTGGTGGGCATGATGGGGTCAGGCAAGTCCACCGTTGGACGAATTGTTGCGCAGCGCCTTGGTTTGCCTTTCGTTGATTCCGATGACGAAGTAGTGGCGCGCACTGGCCGCAGCGTTACCGATATTTTTTCCAACGACGGCGAAGCGGCCTTTCGACAGATAGAGGCCGACGTCATGGCTGATCTTCTCTCGGCAACTTCACCTTCGGTAATTGCCGCGGCGGGCGGTTCGATTCTCAACCCGCAAACCCGACAATTGCTGCAATCGGCCACCGTTATTTGGTTGCGTGTGCCAGTGGAACAATTAGTGACGCGAACGCAAAAAGGTACCCATCGCCCGGCGCTGGCCAATGATCCGCAATCGGTATTGGCCCAAATGGAAAAAGATCGTTCTGCGCTTTATGCCGAAGTGGCCCGGTACGAAATCGATGCTTCCACCTCAATTGAGGCAGTGGTCGATGCCATTATGGAGGCGGTGAAAACATCATGACGACCATGCCCGTGACTGTGCCCGTGAAATTGAGTCAATCGGGAGATGATCGTTCATACGACGTTCTTATTGGTTCTGGTGTGCGCCATGAGTTAGCGCGTTTTATGCCGCCGACGGCAAAACGAGTGGCCATCGTTACGCAAGAGTCGATTCCCTACGAACTAGATCCCGGTTGTGAACACAAAGTTTTCACCATGGGCGATGGTGAATATGCCAAGTCTCTTTCCACAGTTGAAGAACTGTGTCGCCAGTTCGCGCAGTGGGGTCTCACTCGTAACGATTGTGTCGTCGGTTTAGGAGGTGGCATCGTCACGGATACGGCTGGTTTTGCTGCCAGTTGTTATCACCGCGGAGTTGCGGTTGTGCATGTTCCCACCACATTGCTCGGTCAAGTCGACGCAGCCATTGGGGGCAAAACGGGCGTCAACATTCCTGAAGGAAAAAATTTGGTGGGTGCGTTTTGGCAACCGCGGGCTGTTCTATGCGATACCGAGACGTTGCAGTCATTACCTCCGCGCGAGATGCGTTGTGGTTTAGGCGAAGTTGCCAAGTATCAATTTCTCGGCGGTGAAGGCATCGATCAACTTGACCTCAACGAACAAGTTGCTGCTTGCGTGGCTATTAAAGCGGCTGTTGTTTCCGCCGATGAACGAGAAGGTGGTTTGCGCGCCATTCTCAATTACGGCCATACCTTGGCTCACGCAATCGAATCTGCGGGTGGACACGATTTACGTCATGGTGAAGCCGTCGCTATCGGTTTGATTTATGCCGCCGAATTGGCGTTACGCCTGGGACGTATTGATGAACAACGCGTTCGTGAACACCGCCGAGTTGTCGGTGCGTACGATTTGCCGACGGCCGTACCAGCCAATTTGTCTCCTGAGGTATTGGTGGAGTTCATGGCGCGGGACAAGAAAGCTCTTTCCGGTCTGACATTTGTTTTGGATGGACCAAACGGCGTCGAAACCGTGACCGGTGTCGACACCGAAAACATTGTTGAGGCCATTGCTGCGGTGCGAGGAGATTGAAATGGCAAAAGTTCTCTTATTGAGCGGAGTGAATCTGAATTTGTTGGGCAGCCGTGAACCAGAAATCTACGGGACCGCCACGCTTGCCGACCATGTGCAAACGGCGCAACAAGAAGCGCAACAGCATGGAATCGAGTTAACGCATTTTCAATCCAATTCCGAATCCGACTTAGTCGAAGCAATTCACGCGGCGCGCCAAGACTGTGATGGCATCATCTTCAACCCGGGTGCATTTACGCATTACGCCTGGTCTTTGCACGATGCATTGGCTGCGTTTGCCGGTCCGGTCATTGAGTTGCATATTTCCAATCCGGCCGCTCGTGAAGAGTGGCGCAAAGTTTCTGTCGTTGCGCCAGTTGCGACGGGAACAATCGCCGGATTCGGTGGAGACGGATATCGCCTTGCCGTGGCGGCGATGAGCAAACTTCTCAAATGAGTGCAGTGAGCACGCTCGAGGACTTACAAACTCGGCGCATCAATCTGGCGCCGATCACGGTGGGTACGCGCGCGGCGCGAATCCGCGCCCGCCTCGTTGAGTTGGAAATAGACGCCGTCATTCTCACCACGCCTTCGAATATTCGTTGGTCTACTGGCTTTACGGGAAGCGCCGGAATGGTGGTTATCACCAGCGATTCGTTGCATCTCATTACTGATGGTCGCTATAGCGAACAGGCTGAACAACAACTGGCGCAATCGCAGTGCGACGGTGAAGTTGCAATAACGCAAAGCGCACAGTTGTCAATGATTGCCAAAGCATTGGGTAATGCGCGACGTGTTGGGTTGGAAGCTGATTCGGTGACATGGGCTCAGCAACAACGATTTGCTGATGCATTGAGTGCCGAGTTGGTGCCCACGACTGCCGCAATCGAAAAATTGCGACGCGTAAAAGACGATTCGGAACTTGCTCGTATTGAATTAGCCGCTGACATTGCTGATTTTGCCTTAGCAAAGGTTCGTCATCTACTTGATGACGGACTTACGGAAAAACAATTTGCGTTAGCGCTCGATACCGAAATGCGCGCCGCCGGTGCCAGCGGTAACAGTTTCACCACCATCGTGGCTTCCGGTCCTAATGGGGCGTTACCGCATGCGCGACCGACCGAGCGAACAATTTCTGCTGGCGATCTTGTGGTGATTGATTTTGGCTGTGTGATCGATGGTTATTGCTCCGATATGACGCGCAGTGTTGGTATCGGAGAAATTTCGGCCGAACAGACGCGCATGCTGGAAGTTATTAAGGCCGCCAATGCCGCCGGCGTTGCTGCTATTGCGGCGGGCCAGACAACGGCGGCGGTTGATCGAGCTGCCCGTTCGGTTGTAGAGGATGCGGGTTGGGGAGAGGCCTTCGTGCATGGAACCGGTCATGGCGTTGGTCTCGATATTCATGAGGCCCCCCGTGTTTCATCGGCCAGCGAGGAAGTTTTGGCGCTCGGAGAGGTGGTGACGGTCGAACCCGGTGTGTATTTGCCTGCCCTTGGCGGAGTGCGGACTGAAGATCTGCTGGTTGTCACCGAAGAAGGCTGTCGTTCGCTGAGCAAAAGCCCGAAATCGTTTCAGCCCTAGCGAATTGCTAGCGTTATCCCGCCCCTCGGAAAAGAAGGCCAAATGCCAACTATCACGACCAACGATCTCAAGAACGGAATGTCGCTCGATCTCGACGGTGATTTGTTCGAGGTGGTGGAATTTCAACATGTGAAACCGGGTAAAGGCGGCGCCTTTGTTCGAACCACTATTAAGAACGTGCGCACTGGTGCGGTCGTGGAACGAACATTCCGTGCCGGTGAAAAAGTTGAGCGGGCAATGATCGATAAGCGTGAGATGCAATTTCTCTATCGCTCTGGTGATGACTATGTCTTCATGGACAACACCACTTATGACCAACTCAATGTGGGCCCGTCATCATTAGGTGAAGCCGCTAGTTATTTGGTGGAAAGTGCTGACGCCATCTTGAAAATGTATGGCGACGAAATCGTTGGTGTTGAACTTCCGGCCGCCGTTGAATTGACCATTGCTGAAACAGAGCCGGGCATTCAAGGCGACCGAGTTTCAGGTGCACGTAAACCGGCAACACTTGAAACTGGCTTGGTCATTCAAGTGCCATTGTTTGTGGAACCGGGCGATCGCGTCAAAGTTGATACCCGTACCGGCGACTACATCACGCGAGCGTGAGCGAATTCACACGTCACGATGCCCGCGAGCGGGCTTTTCATCTTCTGTATGAAGCAGAAATGAAAGGTCAACCGGTGGAAGAGATACTGGCGGAATTGCCAGTAGAACCGGACGCGTTTGCAACCGAATTGGCATTCGGCGTTCAGACCAACAAAGAGCAACTCGATGGGCTTATTGCTGAACATGCCCGTAACTGGGATGTCGATCGGATGCCGGCGTTAGATCGCGCCATTTTGCGTTTAGCCACCTTTGAATTGGCATATCGCGCTGATATCCCAACCGCAGTTGTCATTTCCGAAGCCGTTGAATTTGCTAAGTCCTACAGCACCGATGACAGTTCTCGTTATGTAAATGGAGTTCTTTCCGCTATCGCTAGCGAACTGCGCTGATCCGTTGTAAAGTAAACGTCTGACCGTGAAGCGGGTCCCGTGAGGCCCGAACGGAAGGAAGGAAATCTCATGGCCGAACGTGAGCGACGTCGCACGCCCCCATATGGGGGCGTTTTTGTTGCCCGGTCTCGGGTAATGAGCGCCGATGACATGACCAGAGCCACGAAACGCATGGCGCATGAAATCATCGAGCGCAATCATGGTTTATCGGATGTGGTGGTGGTCGGTTTACAGACCGGCGGTGTTCCGCTCTCACAAAAACTGCACGCGCAACTGGCCCAAATTGATGGCACCGAAGTTCCCTGGGGTTGTCTCGATGTGGCCTTCTATCGAGATGACATTGGATTGCGGCCGGTACTTCCGCAAGCGGTGACCGAAATCGACTTCGAACTCGACGGTGCCACCGTGGTGTTAGTGGATGACGTGCTCTTCACCGGCCGCACGATTCGCGCTGCTCTTGACGCTCTGAACGATTACGGCCGACCCCGTGCCGTGCAACTGGCCGTCATGGTCGACCGCGGGCATCGGGAACTACCGATCCGCCCTGATTTTGTCGGTAAGAACTTGCCCACTCGGCGCGACGAAGTAGTTGATGTGCACGATGAAGGCGTCGATCTGGGAGAGATGGTGAAATGAGCCGCCACGGAAACCTGCGCAACCTTCTCTCGATTAGCGATTTAGGTCCGGATATCGCCGGCGGAATTAACGAAGTTCTCACTCTTACCGATTCCTTCGTTGAAGTAAGTGAACGACAAATTCCGAAAGTGCCTGCGTTACGCGGCAAAACCGTGGTCTCATTGTTTTTCGAAGATTCCACGCGTACTCGCCTGAGTTTTGAAACGGCGGCCAAGCGATTAAGCGCCGACACCATGAACTTCAGCGTCGGAACTTCATCGGTGAAGAAAGGTGAGTCAGTACGCGACACCATTCAAACAATTGAGGCGATGGGAGTGGACGCCATTGTGGTGCGTCACGGAAGTGCGGGCGTGCCGAAACAAATTGCGCAGTGGGCGCAAAGCGCGGTGATTAACGCTGGCGACGGTTGGCATGAACATCCCACCCAAGCACTTCTCGATTGCTACACGATTCGTCAAAAATTCGGTGAAGTCGCCGGAAAGAAAATTGCCATCGTGGGCGATATCCGACACTCACGCGTGGCTCGCTCAAATGTGGCGGCCTTTACGGCGCTCGGTGCCGAAGTTGTGCTGGTGGCTCCGCCCACATTGTTGCCACCTTCACTTGAAGGATGGCCGGTAACGGTGAGTCACGATCTTGATTCGGTTATCAAAGAGTTAGACGTGTGTTATCTGCTGCGTATGCAACTCGAACGACAAACCGAAGCATTGTTGCCTTCGTTGCGCGAATTCACCACAAATTACGGTTTAACACCGCGTCGGGCCGATTCCTTAGCGGACCATGCGATCATCATGCATCCCGGTCCTATGAATCGCGGCGTTGAAATCGCGGCTGAAGTTGCCGAACGACCGAATTCAGTGATCATCGATCAAGTGCGCAACGGCGTTGCGGTACGTATGGCGGTTTTGTTCTTGTTATTGGGAAGCGGCACGGAATGGGGTAGTGATGACTGATCATCAAACGGCGGTACAAAACAATGGTTGGATCTTGCGTGGCGGAACAGTTATCGATCGCAGTGGTGAACGCGCCGCCGATGTTGCTATATCGCCCCAAGGTGAAGTTGTGGCCGTGGCCAAGAAAATTGCCGCTGACTCGCTCGACTTCGCGGTTGAAGAACTTGACGCCAAAGGCTGCATCGTTGCTCCCGGTTTGGTCGATATTCATACGCATTTGCGCGAGCCCGGTCGTGAAGAAGCCGAAACCGTTGAGACGGGATCACGCGCGGCTGCTTTAGGCGGTTACACGGCGGTGGTGGCGATGCCGAACACTGAACCGACCATCGATTCAGTCGCCATCGTGCAACAAGTCGTAGAAGCCGGTCGCAATGCGGGGCTTTGCGATGTGCGCTCATCGGCAGCCATCACGATTGATCGCAAAGGTGAAGCGCTTTCGCCCATGGCTGAATT
>JBEGMF010000092.1:0-5752 GCA_041183205.1 Actinomycetota bacterium
GTGCCCAGCGGAAACGACGGAAATTCAATTGGCCGACCGCAAAACGACACTGTGCTTAACGTCGTCGCTTTAATTGTTCTTACGGAGCGACCAAATTTTTCGCTTCACTCGACGGGCAAATGAAGGTTTGGTCAGAGAAAGTACGCGTACTTGCTCACGTAATTGCTCGAGTTCACTACGCAACTCGGCGATTTCTGCTTGTTGCGCCAAACTGTTCGAAAGTTCGTGTTTCCATGAACGCTCTAATTGCACATATTCAGCGCGATGGAAGAAATCCAGAATTGGTGAGGCCGGATATTGCAGTGATGAGCGGACTTCGTCGGATTCACTTCGATCGACGTACCAAGCGTTTAACCCATCAAATTGGATCTGATCGAAACCGCGGTCGTTCAACGCGGCCGTTAAGGCCGGCAGTGCTCCAAGCGAGCACTCGGCGCAAATAACTCGAACCGGATATTTCTCGAAATCGTGACCACGTACGACATTCAGTTCATGACCCTCAGCGTCAATCTTCAAAAAATCAATGACCGGAACTGCAGCCAATGAGTCGCAAACGGCTGTCAGCGTTGTGACGGGAATAATGATTTCTTCAATGACATCGCCCCGTTGCAAATAAGGGCCGATGAGGGATTTATCAAAGGTAGATAAGCCGCCGTTGCTGACATTGCGATAGAAGAGCAACTCGCCTTCGACATCAGAAATGGCGATTTGCCGGTTGATCTCATTCGGCCGCATCTCAGCGAGAAGGGCAAACATGTCATCGAGGGGCTCGATGTTGATTCCAGTCCAACCGCCATGAGAAAAGATTTTGGTTACGGAATCTTCAACCGGATGATTGGCTCCGACATCAATCCAAAAACCATTCGACTTGGCGCCGAGGGCTCGCAGCAGCACAACGTCTTCGCCGTTTTGTGCGTAACTAACGAAGCGCCCACCGGGGCCAATCTCTAATTCCACGATTGAACCCTAGACCTTGTCTCTATTAATTTTTGACGCTCTGATTTACGGAAGAAGCGTTGTCGAACTGAGTTGTGGGCGATACTGGACTCGAACCAGCGACCTCTGCCGTGTGAAGGCAGCGCTCTAGCCAACTGAGCTAATCGCCCGCAGGGCAGCGAACCTTAGCCCTCTTTGCCGATTTCGACGAGTTGTCAGCATCTAAGGTACGCAGTGCCACTACGGCCGGTACTACGAGGGGGATAATCGTGCCGATTCCAGCAGATGAATTTCCGTTACATCAGGCTCCATATTCGTTAGCCCATGCAGCATCAAGTGATCGCAATTTCTACGACCGTTCCTATTGGAACGCTCATGATCGCACTGGCGAAGTTTTTCTCATTACCGGTTTAGGTCAGTATCCAAACCTGGGTGTCACCGACGCATTTGCCTGCATCCGCCGCGGTGATTTGCAACACACCATTCGTATGTCCGATGCGCTCGGAACTGATCGTATGAATCAGCAAGTGGGCCCATACAAAATTGAAGTCATCGATCCGTTGAATGAACTGCGCATCACATGTAATGGCGCAGAGCACGGCATCGAATTGGATTTACATTGGCGAGGTTCATTTCCTGCCGTCGACGAATCACCACATGTCAGTCGTAATGGCCCCAAGATCATGTTGGATGCACAACGTTTTGCGCAGGTAGGAACTTGGGAAGGTTTCATCCGCGTACACGGCGAAGAATTCAACGTCACGCCCGATAAATGGGTTGGCACTCGTGACCGTTCATGGGGCATCCGTCCGGTCGGCGAACCAGAACCGCTGCCACGTTCAGTGGCGGAACCGAAGGCTGATGGCGGCTTCTACTGGATTTATGTCCCGCTGCGTTTCGAAAACTACGCGCTTATTTTCATTGCCCAGGAAGATGCCGATGGTTTGCGCACATTGAACGATGCGTTGCGCGTATGGCCTGACGGTCGAGTCGAGCCTCTTGGCTATCCGAAATATGACATCACCTATAAGTCCGGTTCACGTATCCCTGAAGCGGCGCGTATTTCAATGCGAACACCGGCAGGCGAAGACCTGGTGGTCGATGTTGAATGTCTTGGACACGTCGCGCTTTCGGCCGGTTGCGGTTACGGACCCGATCCGCAATGGACGCACGGCGTTTGGCGCGGACGTAATTGGGTAGAGGGCGCAACGTACGACCTCACTCGTCAAGACGATCCGGGCATTTTGATTGCCACGCAATACAGCATCCTCGATCATGTCGGTAAGGCAACCTGCAATGGCGATGTTGGATTTGGTCTGTTCGAACATTCAATTGCCGGACGCCATACACCCAGCGGATTTGCTGACGGATCGGTAATGGCGCCCTAAGGGCATTGCCGTTTTACGAAGGCATTACTAAACCGAGATTGCGCTGGGCTCGTTCTAAAACGGGTCCAGCCATTTCGCGTGCCTTCGCGGCACCTTGGGCTAACAGGCGCGCCGTTTCGGCAGGATCGGCTGCCAATTCGGCATAACGCGCTTGGATAGGTCGTAACAGTTCGCAGACCGCATCCGCACATGCCGTCTTGAGATCGCCATATCGAGTGAATTGACTGGCGAGTGTTTCGGGATCTTGATCGGTTGCGCCACCAAGGATGGAAAGCAGATTAGAAACGCCGGGCTTAGTTTCGGGATCGAAACGAACTTCAGTTTCCGTATCGGTCACAGCCCGTTTAATTTTCTTGGCGATGTCATTCAAATCCTCGAGTACCAAAATCGTGCCTTGAGGTGAATCATCTGATTTCGACATTTTGCGCGTTGGGTGTTGAAGGTCCATCACGCGTGCGCCAACCTTGGGAATGGCCGCCGACGGCACCACAAATGTCTTCCCGTAACGGCTATTGAAACGTTCGGCGATATCGCGGGAAAGTTCGAGATGCTGACGTTGGTCATCGCCGACGGGAACACGATCGGTGTCATAAAGCAAAATATCGGCCGCCATTAGGGCGGGGTAGGTGAAGAGTCCGGCGGAAACAAATTCGGCGCCATCGCTTTTATCTTTGAACTGCGTCATACGGCGGAGTTCGCCGAAAGACGCGGTGCATTCCAAAATCCAAGCGAGACCCGTATGTTCGGGGACATGGCTTTGGATGAAGAGCGTGCTTTTTTGCGGATCAATGCCGATTGCCATCAAAAGTTGCGCTAATTCGGTGGTGCGCTGACGAAGTTCGGTCGGATCTTGGGGGACGGTCAAGGCGTGCAGATCAACAACACAAAAGATGGAATCGGCATCATTTTGGTCGGCGACCCAGTATTTGAGAGCGCCCAAAAGGTTGCCTAATTGCACCGGACCGGTCGGCTTAATCCCAGAAAAAACTCGCGTCATATGCCTTCATCGTAGATGGCACAGGCACCGACCCAATCGGCTTTATTGTTAGAAGGTGCCTTATGAGGTTCAGACACCGGTCTACGAAGGTCCCTTCGATCTTCTGCTCCACTTGATTCTGCGCGAACAAGTGGATCTCTACGAGATTTCCTTGGCACGAATTGTCGATGCCTATTTGGCTGAGATTGAGCGCATGGAACAACTCGACCTCGATATCACGACAGAGTTTCTTCTCATTGCAGCCACGTTGGTGGAGTTGAAATGCAAGCGGCTTCTGCCCGAAGACGCCGATGTTGATCTTGACGATGAGTTTGCGCTTTGGGAAGAACGCGACTTATTAATTGCGCGCTTGCTTGACTGCAAGACATTTAAAGACGCGGCCATGGTGTTAAGTCAAATGTTTGATTCCGCCGCGCTCAGCCCGCCGCGCACCGCAGGTCCGGAAGAACATTTTTTGGAAATGGCCCCCGACCTTCTCGAAGGCGTCGACATCGACGATCTCAAAAAGGCGTACTTGCGGGCGATGACGCCCAAACCCGTTCCGGTGGTAAGCGTCGAACATATCCATCAAGTTCGACTCAGCGTGGCTGAAGCGGTTGAAGAACTAATTGACGAATTACCACGTATGGGGCGAATCACATTTCGTCGGCTTACCGAATCGTTCGTTGAACGCCTTGAAATCGTGGTGCGTTTCTTGGCCGTCCTTGAATTGTTCAAACAGGGTTTTATCGATTTAGATCAGCCCCGCGCTTTCGGCGATATCGAAATTGTTTGGTTAGATTCTCCCGCACTTGGCGTTGCTGATATCGCCGGTATTGATTCCTACGAAGGTTGAGTAACGATGTCGAGCGAAATTAAGCGCGGATTAGAAGCAATGATTTTGGTGGCCGATACACCCGTGCCCACCGATGTCTTGGCGTCGTTAACGCAGATCAAAGCGCCAGAAGTTGAAAAACTCCTAGAAGAGTTAGCCAATGAATACAAAGAACAGCAGCGAGGCTTTCTTTTAGTCAAGGTTGCTGGCGGTTGGCGCTATCAAAGTCATCCTGATTGCGCGCCTTATGTCGAGTCTTTTGTTTTAGAAGGTCAATCAGCGCGTTTAAGTGCTGCGGCGTTAGAAACTTTGGCCATTATTGCGTACAAGCAACCGATCAGTCGCGCTCAGATCGCCGCTATTCGTGGCGTCGGTGTTGACTCGGTGGTGCGCACCCTTGAACAACGCGGCTACATCGCCGAAGTTGCTCGTGACCCTGGTCCGGGCCAAGCAGTGTTGTTTGGTACCACGCCGGAATTTTTAATGAAGATGGGTATCGATTCACTTTCGCAACTTCCCGCCATTGCTGATTTCGTTCCCGGCGCTGATGTAGTGGAAGCCTTGGAAATGGGTCTGCGGGTCGAAGTAGATGTCACCGATTTTGCGCCCAGTGAAGACGAATCGCAGCCACTTACCATCGATCAACTCGAAGCAGGGGACGACTAGTGCCCGAGGGCGAACGCCTTCAGAAAGTATTGGCCCGGGTGGGGATCGGTTCACGACGAGTTTGTGAAGATTTCATTGCCGCGGGGCGAGTCACGGTCAATGGTGAAGTTGCGGTGCTTGGTCGGCGCGTTGATGTTGAAAATGACGCAGTTGAAATCGATGGTGCACCCATCGGTATTCGTCCTGGTTTGATCTATTTGTTATTGAACAAACCGAAGGGTGTTATCACCACCGCTGATGATCCTGAAGGACGCCAAACCGTTATGGAATTGGTGCCCAGCGAACCACGCGTTTTCCCCGTTGGTCGTCTCGATATGGAGACCGAAGGTTTGCTTTTGCTTACCAACGATGGCGAACTGGCGTTTCGTTTAACGCACCCATCATTTGGTGTGGAGAAGGAATATGTCGCTTATGTCGAAGGCGAACCTTCTCGCAACGTTTTACGTCAGTTGCGTTTAGGCGTTGAACTTGATGACGGTATTACCGCACCGGCGAAAGCTTCGTTAGTTTCACCGTCAGTGATCCGCCTCACGCTGCACGAAGGTCGCAATCGACAAGTGCGTCGTATGTGTGAAGCGGTTGGTCACCCGGTCACGAGACTGGTGCGAGTCCGAGTGGGTCCGATTGCCGATCGCAAATTGAAGCCAGGGACATGGCGTGAACTCACCCAAGCGGAACTGCATTCGCTGCAAAAAGCCGTCGCACACGACAAATCCCTTACCGATCTGGCTACCGAAGCCATCTAGTATCGAATCGTGAGCAAGAAGCTTTGTGCTCTGCGGGGCGCCACCACAGTTGATGAAGACACACCGGATCAGGTGCGGTCTCGGACCATCGCGCTCTTAAAAGAAATGATGGATCGCAATTCGATCGAACTGGATGACATCGTGAGCGTTATCTTCACGGTCACGAGCGATATCCATTCGATGTTTCCGGCGACGGCGGCCCGCG
>JBEGMF010000093.1:0-3895 GCA_041183205.1 Actinomycetota bacterium
AGGTCGATCAAGCCGAACAGTTGTGGACTCGATGCGCCAACATCCTGCGCGAGCAGGTTTCAGAGGCCGTGTGGATGACCACCTTTTCGACGATTACCCCAGTTGCATTTGATGGCACCCATCTTGTGGTGTCGGTTCCCTCATCAGTGGTCAAGGACCGCATTGAGAGCCGATATCGCACATTGGTCCTGGGCGCCCTCACCGATACCGGCTATCCCAATGTGGATTTAGTGCTGGAAATTCAAACCGCGGCCAGCCGCGATAACTCCGCGCTGCCCGAGTCGATATCCCCAGCGCCATCCACAGAGTTCCAAATTGATGTGCCTTCGAACCCCGACGAGCTCCTGCACGCCGTGGGCACCACGTCAACCACCGGTCAAGAACTCGGTCTGCCGGTCAACCCTCGCTACACCTTCGAAGCATTCGTTACCGGTACATCAAATCGTTTTGCCCATGCAGCCGCATTAAGCGTCGCCGAAACTCCGGCCAAGTCATACAACCCGCTGTTCATTTATGGCGATGCCGGCCTTGGAAAAACTCACTTACTTCAAGCCATCTCCAATTACGTCGGCGAGAACTATCCCGGTTACCAAGTTCGTTATGTCTCCACCGAACAATTCCTTAACCAATACGTTGAGGCCATTCGCCAATCGACATTGGCCGAGTTCAAAAAGCGTTACCGCGAAGTTGACGTGCTGCTTTTAGATGACATTCAGTTCATCGAAGGTAAAGAGGGTCTGCAAGAAGAGTTGTTCCATACCTTCGAGTCGCTTTATCAAGCGAATCGCCAAATTGTTCTTTCTTCTGATCGTCCGCCGGACGCAATTTCCACGCTGGAAGATCGCTTACGCAGCCGATTCAAGATGGGATTAATTACCGAAATTAATCCGCCGGAATTGGAAACTCGTCTTGCAATTTTGCGCAAAAAATCAGAGCGCGAACCGGTTGCAACTCCCGCTGATGTTTTGGAATTCATTGCTTCCAATATCACCAACAACATTCGTGAACTTGAAGGTGCACTCATTCGTGTCTGCGCTTTCGCCAGCCTCACTGGCAATCCACTTACCGTTGAATTGGCCGAAAGTGTGCTCGGCGACATTCTTTCCAATACGCAACCACGGCCTATTACACCAGCGTTGATTTTGGAAAAAACCTCGGAAATGTTTGGTTTTTCTATCGATGAGATCCGCGGACAATCACGTCGTCGTCCGTTAGTTACCGCTCGACAAATCGGTATGTACGTCATGCGTGAACTCACTGATCTTTCGTATCCCGCAATTGCTCGTGAATTTGGCGGTCGTGACCACACCACGGTTATCCATGCCGTCGAAAAAATCAGTGCCTTAATGAAAGAGCGTCGTCAGATTTACGACCAGGTCACTGAACTCACGCAACGTATTCGGAACGGCTGAGATGATGAACGCGTCGCTCGCCGAACGAGTGCGCGGATTTTCGAACAATCGCGCGGTGGACAACCCGGTGGATCATGGCGCGCGCCGAAGTGAATATCGCGGGTCGGTCTGTGTACCTATCCATCACCTGCGCCGAATGACGGTTCAGACTGTGGATGCCTGTGAATTACAACGGGACAAAGAAACTGGTGTTGACATGGGAAAACATCAGTCTTTCCACAATCCACAGCACCTATTACTACAACTACCTAAATATCTTTCTTTTATAACAACAACAGTTGAAAGCGAGCTGACGTGAAATTCCGATGTGAGCGGGATCCATTAGTCGAAGCGATCACAGTGGCTCAGCGCGGTGTCACTGGCAAAGGCGGCGGCCTTGCTTCACTCAACGGGCTTTTATTGAAACTCGATGGCGACGAACTCAATGTCACCGGTACCGATCGATCGTTAACCATTTCGGTTCAAGCATCAGTCTCGGGTGAACGAAACGGAGCGGTTGTTGTCTCGGCAAAGTTGTTAGCCGACATTGTGCGCGCTCTTCCTTCCGGTGCGGTCGTTGTTGAATGCGATGACGAAGAATTTCGCATTGGTTCTGGTCGTTCGCAGTTCGCGCTGCGCACGATTCCTGCACAGGAATTTCCCCAAATTCCCCAACCGGCAGGCAATTCCGTCACGCTCGATGCAACTGCCTTTGCCGATGCCTTGCGCCAGGTTGTTATTGCTGCTGCCACTGAAGAAACACGCATGGTGTTAACCGGTGTTTTGATGGCTGCTGAAGGTGATGGATTGCGATTAGCGGCTACCGACTCGTATCGCCTGGCAGTGCGCGATATTGCCGGCCAAGCCGTTTTAAGCGAAGGACAACAAGTGTTAGTTCCTTCTTCGCATTTGAAAGAACTAACACGACTTTTATCGAGTGCGGAAACGGTTGTTTTACGTCTTGGCGAACATGACGCGTCGTTTGAACTTGGAAACGTGCGTCTTATGTGTCAGTTACTCGACGGAGATTTTCCGAATTACCGCGGACTAATCCCAACGTCGTATCCCAATCGAGTTCATGTTGAACGTGAAGCATTCCTTGACGCTTTACGTCGCGTACGTCTGTTAGCCAAAGATTCAACGCCGGTGCGGTTACACATCAAGGCCGACTCCATCGAGTTAGTTGCGATGAGCCCTGAAATCGGTCAAGCCCAAGAAGAAGTCGACGCCCGTAATTCTGGCGACGAATTAACCGTTGCGTTTAACCCTGAATATTTGGCCGCCGGTATCGATGTCACGGGTGGCGAAGAAATCACGTTGGAAACAATCGACGCTTCGAAACCAGCAATCATTCGCGGCGCCGGCGACGACAACTTCTTGTATCTCCTTATGCCCATTCGAGTTCCCTAAGACATTGCAACTCGATCGACTGTGGCTCACTGATTTTCGTTCTTACCGGTCCGCGGAAATTGAATTTTCTCCCGGTGTTACCGCCCTATTAGGACAAAACGGTCGCGGAAAGACAAACGTCATTGAGGCAATTAGCTACGTCACCACGCTGAGTTCATTTCGCGGTGCACCGAATGACGCAATGGTGCATACCGACGCGCAACAAGCAATTGTGCGCGCGCAAGGGAGTCGCGAAAACCGTTCTCTACTTATCGAATCAGAAATTTCCCGCACGGGACGCGGCCGCGCGTATCTCAATAAACAGCGAGTAACAAAACGACGCGACCTTTTTGAGGCTCTGCGCGTTTCTGTTTTTTCGCCTGACGATTTAGAACTTGTTAAAGAAGGTCCGCAATTACGGCGTGATTATTTGGATTCCACGTTGGTTGCGCAACGCCCAGCACTCGACACATTACGCAGCGAATATGAGCGAATTTTGAAACAACGGAACGCCCTGTTACGTCAAGCGAACGGTCGACGGAGTGCCGATATCGAAATCACGTTGTCAGTGTGGGACGAAAAATTAACGCAAACCGGTGAAGCACTTGCCGCAGCGCGCCAACACCTACTCGACGTTTTACTTCCGTATGTACAAAAGGCGTATGACGATGTTGCACAACAACACGTTGAAATAAACATCATTTATGACGCGCCGTGGCAACACGTTGGTTTACAAAAAGCATTAGAAGAAAAACGCGACGAAGAATTTCGTCGCGGTGTTTCATTGGTTGGCCCTCATCGCGACGATGTCAGCATTTTGTTAGCGGGACTTTTGTCGCGTACTCAAGCATCACAAGGCGAACAGCGATCAATTGCGTTGGCTTTACGATTAGCGGCTCATCGATTGGTAGCCGACACGCTTGGTAGTCCACCGATCTTGTTGCTTGACGATGTGTTTTCCGAACTCGACCCAGTTCGCTCAGCGGCGTTGCTTCATCATCTGCCGGCTGGTCAGACCATTCTCACCAGCGCCACCGGCCTTCCCGAGGGCTCCAGCGCCGATCTGGTGCTCTCGGTGACTCCCGGGGCCGTGAGTCCTACCTGATCCCTACACT
>JBEGMF010000094.1:0-19165 GCA_041183205.1 Actinomycetota bacterium
ACAGGCCGGATTTTTCAAGAATGTGCACACCACAGGCCGAACCAAGACCAATGACGTGTGCGAGCCCGACCTTTGCGCCTTCGATCTGACGATCGCCGGCTTCTCCGCGTAAGTGGTGGCAAATCTCCCAAATGTTGGCAATACCCGTTGCCGCAATGGGATGGCCCTTGGATTCCAAACCACCCGAAACGTTGACGGGAGTGGAACCAGTGCGCCAAGTTGCACCGGATTCGAAGAAGTCAACCGCGCCGCCTTCTTCGCAAAGCATCAAGTTGTCGTAATGCACTAACTCAGCCGTGGCGAAACAGTCATGCAGTTCAACCAAGTCCAAATCGGACGGTGAAACGCCGGCCTGCTCATAGGCAGTGCGAGCGGCATTACGGGTCAACGTGTTGACGTTCGGAAGAATTTGGCAACCTTCTTCCCACGGATCAGTGGTGAGAACGGATGCAGAAATCTTCACGGCACGACGCTGTTGTTCTTTCGACATCTTGCGCAAACGTTCGCCAGAAACAACAACGGCAGCGGCTGCACCATCACTATTGGCCGAGCACATTGCGCGTGTATTTGGATACGCAATCATCGGCTCATTCATGATTTGTTCAAGCGACATATCTTTTTGAATCGCCGCCAACGGGTTCAGCGTTGAATGCTTGTGGTTCTTTTCCGAAATACGGGCGAACAATTCAAAACTCGTGCCGCCGTATTTATGGCCGTATTCCATACCGACCTGCGCGAACACACCCGGCATCATGTCGGTGCCAAGTTTTCCTTCGAAACTAGAAACCGCTCCATAACGACCGCTGCGCGTCCATTCATCGGATGCCGCCACGCCCATACCTGCGCCCAACATGCCGGCGCCCGAGAGTTTCTCAACACCGACGGCTAAGCCCATATCGCATTCGCCCGCGCGAATCGCCATGATGACGGTACGCAATGCAGTTGCACCAGTGGCACATGCGTTTGCCACATTGAAAACAGGAATACCCGTTTGGCCAATCTGCTTTTGTAATTGCTGGCCCACGCCGGCAGCGGCTCCCATTAAGTTGCCGGATGCCAAGACACCCATTTCCTTCATGGAAACACCACCATCAGCCAATGCGGCTAACGATGCTTCGGCGGCTAAGTCAACAACGTCTTTATCGGGATGCTTCCCGAACTTGGTCATATTGATGCCAAGAATCCACATGTCATCACTTGCCATTTTCCTACCCCTTCGCTACTGGCTCGAAGCCGTAGTTGATTGCTTCTGTTCCTGCACTGTCGGCACCAATTGAATAGGTCGCCAAACGAACTTTCATTCCCAGCGTGATGTTCTCCGGGCTGGGTTCAACATTGATGATGTTGCAACGAACGGACGTGCCATCGCAGTCGATAACTGCCGGAACATATGCAGATGTTCCTGGCATAAACGGCGAAACAATTGTGAACGCTTTTACGACACCTTCGGTTGCGATGTCGACCGACGCAAACGATTGACCACCGCAACCGGCGCACGCATTTCGTCGATCAAAAAAACGGGCACCACATTGAGTGCATTCGTTGGCCACCAGATGTGGTTTATCGCCGAGCACTAAATACTCGACCATCGGAATCTGTTCGGGCACGGAACTCCCCCTTCTCGGCACCTTGCCGGACAAAGGACAATCGTACGACCCCCACCGGAGCGCAACCTAACTGGCAGGAAAAACTGAGGGCCTAGCGCGCCCAAAGGAGCACAAGGCCCACCGAAAGCACTGAAATAAGGGCCAGTAACGCCAGTTCAATTCGCATAATGCGGCCAACCAGCAAAAGAACCATGGACTGACGTAAGCGCCGATCTTTTTCCGCCAAGAGATTGCGTGCGTGATGCCCCAAGGTCACGAAAAGCGCAACCAACACCAACTTGCCAATGAGGAATTGACCGAAGCGCTCACCAAAAATTTCGCCGAGATTGCTAAGCCGCAATACCGCAAGCATCAGCCCCGTGCCGCCGGCAATAGCCAACGTCCATTCGCCCAAGGGAAGAAATCGATGGAACAAATAATGGAAATCACTGGGCTCACGCATTTTGCGACGACGCTCAAATAACAATGCGAAAAATAAAAGAGCGCCGCCTAATACTCCGGCCGCCGCTAAGTGAACGGCGTTAACGGCGATCACAATGGGAAAGTTTTCCGAGTCTTTGTTTTGTACCGCTAAGGCCGCTCCCAACATTGAAAGCACAACCCCGGCCAATACGACACGGGTATGTTCCACCGACAAACGCGCTTTGGCATGCGTCGCCGTCTGCACACTCTGGTCACCGAGCAATGCTGCAACGGGATCGAATTCGTGCGACGAGATGGTGCGCACTGCATGGAACCCAGAAAGCACCAACATTCCACCCAAGGCCAATAACGAAAAACCGATCGCATATGACGTCGTCAATTCATCGACCCATGCCGACAGGGAGAGAAAGCCAAAAATGTTGCCGGTGTGGCGAATTAGTAAGGCACCCCAACTCACAAAGATGGCCAAAACGCTTACGGCCGTGCAACGGCGAAGCGTGAACAACATGTCGTGATTTTCTTGGCGCGTTCCTCGCATGAGCAAAAGCAAAAACGCGACACCGCCGGCGGAAACTAACGCACTGAAGACGGCAAGGACTTTGAACGCTGACGAAATTTTCTGCGCCGTCGATTGCAACATCGAGACATCGCCGTCGTTCAGAGCTTTCAAATTTGATGAAACTGCTGTTGATTTATCGGCAGCAATAACAACCGAGGGACCTTGACTGCTGGTTGCCAACAGCGTGGTGGAAGTTGAACTCGTCGAGGATGTTGTCGTTGAAGGCACCGTCGTCGTTGTCGATGGCCGAGTGGTGGTGGGAGCACGCGGCGCCGTAGGACGAGCGGCCACCGAAGGAGCCGGCGCCGCTTGAACCGTCGGTGCAGTCGGAGGCGCTGTTGTTGGCGGAGTCGTTGGCGCCGGAGTTGTCGTTGGCGTCGCTGGGGCCGGCGGCGGCTCTGTCGTCGAAGGTGGCGGATCTGCGGTGGGAACCGAGGTCGTTTGTGCGAAAACGGCCTCTTTACTTATGAGCAGCGGGGCAAACGACAAGGAAAGCAACCACAACAACGGCACCAGAACAATCAGCGCGACAAAAGACCGACCCGTAAGCCGCGCTCGTGCAAACGAAGTTTCGGTTCGTTGCCAAAACACGGCAACAAACTACGGGAAACTGTTAAAAATATTATGGATTTCTGAGTTATTCGATGCGCAGCCCAGAAATATTGCGGCTAATAACCAAACGCTGAATTTCGCTGGTGCCTTCAAAAATAGTGAAGATCTTTGCGTCACGATGCCAACGCTCAACCGGATACTCGCGGGTGTAACCGTAACCACCAAGAATTTGAATTGCTTGTTCAGTTACCCAAACTGCAACTTCACCGGCCTTCAACTTTGACATTGAACCTTCACCGTTTTTGAATTCTTTACGGTTGGCGGCCATCCACGCGGCACGATGCACTAACAAACGTGCAGCATCGATTTCCATTTTCATGTCAGCCAACTTGAATGCAATGGCTTGATTCATGATGATCGGCTTACCGAATGCAACGCGCTCTTTGGCGTATTCGAGTGCGTACTCATAAGCAGCGCGAGCAACACCAAGAGCTTGCGCGCCAACTGCAGGACGTGTTGCTTCGAACGTTGCCATTGCCGGTTGCTTTTGTCCGGTGCGTCCGGCTTCACGCGCACGAGCCAGTTTTTCGTCGAGTTTTTCTTTTCCACCCAATAAACAACGACCGGGAACGCGCACATCATCAAGCACAACTTCCGATGTATGCGACGCCTTAATACCGTGCTTTTTGTACTTCTGCCCCATCGACAAACCTTTAGTTCCGGGCGGGACGATGAATGACGCTTGACCACGACCCTTAAGTTCGGGATCAACGGCCGCGACAACAACGTGCACATCGGCAATGCCACCGTTGGTGATCCACGCTTTGGTTCCATTGAGTACCCATTCATCGGTTTTCTCGTCGTAAACGGCGCGTGTACGCAATGAAGAAACGTCAGAACCAGCATCAGGTTCACTTACACAGAACGCGCCCAACTGCACTTTGTCGGGAGTGCCATAACACTGCGGAACCCATTCCATTACTTGCTCCGGTGTTCCGTTGCCCGTAATGCCGGCGGCGGCAAGACCCGAACCGAAAATTGAAAGACCGATACCGGCATCGCCCCAGAACAATTCCTCGAGCGCAATAACAATTGAAAGACCAGTGGGATCGGCCATGTTCGTGGCCATGAATTCCCAACCGTACAAACCAATTTCCGCGGCTTGTTGAACGATGGGCCACGGAAATTCTTCGCGCTCATCCCATTCTTCAGCTGCAGGTCGCACAACTTCTGCAGCAAAGTCATGCACCCACTTTTGAACAGTGAGTTGATCTTCATTGAGGTCGAGGCTGAAATCGGTCATTGCAGAGTCCTTTGTCGTACGCTGAATGACCAATAAGTTACTGCTGGGTAACCATTAGTGCGAAGTCGAGCCTTTTGCCTCTTTCGCTCCATTTGATCGTGGCAGTAAAGCCAACGCCGCCAAGGCCAAAACTGAGCCGACGACATAGGGCCACGAAGCCCCCGCCCATTGAAAAAGAGCTCCGGCAATAAGTGGCCCCACAACGCGACCAAGTCCTCCGGCCGCTTGTTGCCAACCCAACCATGATCCGGTGCTGTTGCCGGCTAGTCCGGCGATTGCCGAGGAAAGCGTGGGCGTTAGCAAACCTTGCCCAACGGTGAGGATGGCAAGCGCCAGTATCAAACCGACCCAACCAAAACTCACCGCCAAAAGAAGTAGCCCCACGCAGTTGGCCGCCAAACCAAAACGGATTGTGCGGTATTCACCTAAACGTTTTGTGACAGGTCCAACGAGTCCGCCTTGCACGGCAACGAGGAGAATGCCGATACCACCAAACAACAACGCCGTTGCCGCCAGTTCTAATTCGAATCGTTGTTTGGTGAGTAATGAAAACGTTGATTCGAAACCGCTAAAGGCAACAACGGCCACAAAGGAAACAAAAATAAAACGGAATATTCGCGTGCGAATGTCGCTGGCCGGTTCATGCATCACTTCGCGATCAAAATGCGCCGGTTCGGCAAGACCCGGACCATCCAAATTTGGCATTTTGTTCATTGCGTCGCCATCTTCAACTGCTTGTTGTTCACGCAAACGCGCCGCCACCACTTCTGGTCGCGCTTTGGGATGTCCGGCTACACCATGCGCCGTTTCCGGAAGTCGGAAGATCGCCACCACACCATTCACAAATGCCAACGCCGCCGCGATATAAAACGGCACATGCGGTCCACCAAGAGCGCCGAGCGCCCCGATCATCGGTCCAGCGACAAAACCAATTCCAAACGCCGCGCCTAATAAGCCCATATAACGAGCGCGATCTTTTGGTGCGGCGAGATCGGCCACGGCGGCTTGCGAAACGGAAACGGACGCACCGGAAATACCGTCCAAAATTCTTCCCGCAAACAACAACCAAAGTGCATCCGCGCGGCCAGTGAGGAATGAACCAACCGCCGTACCAAATAGTGAGAGCAAAATAACGGGCTTACGTCCAATGCGATCGCTCACCCGTCCCCAGAACGGCGCAAAAAGTAATTGCATAAATGAAAACGAAGCGGAAAGAAGACCAATAGTTGCCGCACCGGCACCGAATTTTTCGGCGTATTGCGGCAGGATCGGCAGCACGATGCCAAAGCCGATGAGATCAACGGCAACCGTCGACCAAATAACGACAAAGCCGCGCGGTAAGCGGCGCCGAGAATCAGCCATTACGCGCGTCGAACCCGTGTGCCGTCGGCAGTGTCCTCCACTAACCAACCGCGGCCGAGTAATTCATCGCGAATTTCATCGGCTCTTGCCCAATTTTTTTCCGCCCGAGCCTCATCGCGTTGAATTGCGAGACTCGCAATATCGGCCGGCACTTCGACACTTTCATTTTGTAAAACAACGCCTAACGCCGCGCATATCTCAAGCAATGATCCATAGGCCTTTGCCGCGCTAACAAGATCTCCGGCGTCGATCGCACTGTTCCCTTGCGTTACTAAACCAAACATCATGGCCACCGCCGCCGGCGTATCGAGATCGTCGTCCATCACTGCGCGGAACTTCTCGACCACTTCATCATCAACAACGGGTTCACAATTCAATTCGTTCATACGACGCGCAAAAGAATCGAGTCGACGAAGCGACGCCGCCGCATCATCGGTGGTAGCCGCCGTTACTTCAACTGGTGAGCGGTAATGCGAGCGCAAAACCAACATGCGATAGGCACGCGGATCGGTTGATTCGATGAGATCTAAAAGATTGGTGAAGTTCCCCAAACTTTTCGACATCTTCTCGCCTGATACTTCAACAAAACCGTTATGCATCCAGTGATGGGCGAAATCACGACCGGCCGCCACTGCTTGGGCGCGTTCATTTTCGTGATGAGGAAAGGCCAAATCCTGTCCGCCACCATGTAAATCAAAACCATCACCTAACAAACCAAGTGACATGACAACACATTCGGTATGCCAACCCGGTCGACCATCACCCCATGGAGAAGGCCATGAGGGTTCACCGGGCTTCACAAATTTCCATAAGGCGAAATCAATGGGCGACCGTTTATGGTCCGCAACTTCCACCCGCGCGCCGGCTTGTAACGATTCGATCGATTGCCGCGCTAATAAGCCGTAGTCGGCAACATTTTGCGCGCAGAAATACACACCATCATCGGAGACATAGGCCATGTCGCGAGCAATGAGGTCTTCGATCAACTGCACCATTTCATCGACATAGGCCGTGGCATGCGGATCGAACGTTGGCCGCATAACACCAATGGCATCCATGGCCCGCCACCAAACGTCTTCACATTTCAGAGCAATCTCTGACCAATCGCGGTGTTCATTGGCGGCCCGATCGATGATCTTGTCGTCGATATCGGTGATATTGGACACGTAGGTGACGTCGTAACCCGACCACAGCAGATAGCGGCGCAGAACATCGAAGACCAATGAAAAGCGGCCATGACCTAAATGGGGCGGTCCGTACACAGTCGGGCCGCAGACGTACATCGACACCTTGCCCGGTTCACGGGTCGTGAACGGGACAACCTTGCCTTTGGCGGTATCGAACAGTTGCAGCACAGCCCCGTACGCTACCGCGCTCGGTTGCCCCCACGATGAGTCGCTCCCCTAAGGCGCACTAGCGTGAAGGCATCATGAGTACGCCAACACCCCGCGCCGCATGGTCCGTTCCAGAGAAGCCCGACCTTGGTGGTCTTGAATCGCGCTGGGGCGCGTTCTGGGAAGAGTCCGGCACCTATCAATTCGACCGCAGCAAGAACCGCGACGAGGTTTTTTCGATTGATACGCCGCCGCCGACGGTAAGCGGATCGTTACATGTTGGCCATGTGTTTTCCTATACCCATACCGACACGTTGGCGCGATATCAGCGCATGCGCGGGAAATCCGTTTTTTATCCCATGGGCTGGGATGACAATGGTCTTCCCACTGAACGACGTGTTCAGAATTACTACGGCGTTCAATGCGATCCGCAACTTCCGTATGACCCGAATTTTGCCGTTCCCGTTCCGGTTGCGGAACGACCAAAAGAAGAACAAAAGAAACCGCCGGTTCATATCAGCCGTCGGAACTTCATCGAACTTTGCAATGTCTTAACGGCTGAAGACGAAAAGGTCTTTGAACAACTTTTCCGCACTTTAGGTTTGTCCGTTGATTGGTCGATGACGTACGCAACCATCGACGATCACTGCCGACGAGTGGCGCAGCGCGCGTTCTTACGTAACTTTGCGCGCGGCGAGGCTTATCAAGCAGAAGCACCGGTGCTTTGGGATGTTGATTTCAAATGTGCTGTTGCCCAAGCCGAACTTGAAGACCGAGAAATGCCGGGTGCGTACCATCGTCTTCCTTTCCGACTTTCAACCACCGGTGAACCGATCCATATCGAAACCACCCGACCTGAACTTCTCGGTGCCTGTGTTGCGCTCGTCGCCCATCCCGATGATGAACGTTATAAACCGCATTTCGGTAAAACCGTCGTTACGCCACTATTTGGTGTTGAAGTTGAAATTCGCGCTCATGAATTAGCCGATCCCGAAAAAGGATCCGGCATCGCCATGATTTGTACCTTTGGCGATCTCACCGACGTCATTTGGTGGCGCGAACTGCAACTCCCAACTCGATCCGTCATTTCAGAAGATGGTCGAATGCAACGCGAGGTGCCGGAATGGATCACCAGTGACAACGGCATTGCCGCATGGAATGACTTAGCCGGCAAGAAAATCAAACAAGCCCAAGAAGCAATTGTGAAATTGCTGCAAGATTCCGGCGAGTTAATTGGAGATCCGAAAGCAATCACTCATCCGGTGAAGTTTTTTGAAAAGGGCGATCGACCGCTGGAAATTCTCACCAGTCGTCAGTGGTATCTGCGCAATGGTGGACGCGACCAACAATTACGCCAAGAACTTTCCGATCGCGGACATCAACTTCATTGGCATCCACCGCATATGCGCGTGCGTTACGACAATTGGGTGAACGGTTTGAATGGCGATTGGCTCGTTAGTCGCCAGCGATTCTTTGGCGTTTCGTTTCCGGTTTGGTATCGCCTCGACGCCGAAGGCAATCCGCTTTACGACCAGCCGATCTTGGCCGAGGAATCTTCGCTGCCGGTTGATCCAGCCGTTGATGTACCCACTGGTTTCACCGAAAGTGATCGTGATGTTCCAAACGGTTTCACCGGCGATCCCGATGTTATGGATACATGGGCAACATCATCGCTTACTCCTCAAATTGCGACGGGTTGGGGTGAAGATGACGATCTCTTCTCCCGCACCTTCCCCATGGATGTCCGTCCTCAAGCACACGAAATCATTCGTACCTGGTTGTTCTCGACAATGGTGCGCTCCCATCTCGAACACAACACCATTCCGTGGCGCAACGCATCCATTTCTGGCTGGGTTCTCGACCCCGACCGCAAAAAGATGTCGAAATCGAAAGGCAACGTCGTTACACCGTTGCATCTTTTAGAAAATTACGGTGCCGATGCCGTTCGCTATTGGGCCGCCAGCGCGCGCCCAGGAACCGATACCGCATTTGACGAAGGCCAAATGAAAATCGGTCGACGTTTGGCGATCAAGTTATTAAATGCTTCTCGTTTCGCTCTTAACCTCGGTGGCGAAACTCCCGTTGTTTACAACGACAGCGAAATCACTTCAGCGTTGGATCGCGCCATGCTGCACGAACTGGCGCAATTAGTTGAAGAAGCCACCATCGCATTCGATGGTTACGATTACGCCCGCGCCCTCGAGCGGACCGAAGCTTTCTTCTGGCGATACTGCGATCAATATCTCGAACTGGTTAAAGCACGCGCTTATCTTGGTGACGATGATGCCGGCGCTCGCTCGGCACGTGCGTCGTTACAACTTTCTCTTTCCACGCTGTTGCGACTTTTCGCACCGTTCTTACCGTTTGTCACCGAAGAGATTTGGTCTTGGTGGCAGGAAGGTTCAATTCATAAAGCGGAATGGCCTGATATTTCACAGTTACGACAAGCAGCCGATGACGGCAATCCCATTGCCTATGCCATTGCTGACGAAGTTGTTACCGCAGCTCGACGGGCCAAAACCGAGGCGAAGCGTTCGCTGAAATGGCCGATCGCACAACTCACCGTCACCGATTCAAGCGAACGTATCGCCGCATTGGAAACCGTTCTTAATGACGTGAAAGACGCTTCCTTAGCGTCGTCAATCTCCGTCGCTGTCGGCGACACTTCCGTCGCTGTTGTTTTGGCCGACGATGGTGCCGTCTGAGTCAGCAAAGTTTGGTTTGACTGAGGATTGCGGGCGAGTTTTCGGCGCCAGCGACGATTCATCGGTAATCACCACTTGGGTCGGTCCACCGGCATAAGCAAAATCAATGCCGCGCTCGTCGAAGGTCGTCTTCAATCGACTGCGCAGTTCGCGCAATACCGCAAACTGAGCCGCTGGTTTTGTCTTGATCACCAGTCGAACATGCACTCCATCGGCGTCAAATTCTTGGATACCCCAAAGTTCGGCGCGCTCCAAAATATCGACGCCCCATTTGGGATCGGTTTGCAAAGAATCCGCGACCTCTTGCATAACTGCGCTAACGGCGTCGATATCGGCGTTATAGGGAAGAACGACATCAATTAATGCTCGGGCCCATTCCTGAGATTTATTGGCCACGCGCGTGATTTGTCCATTGGAAACATGCCAAACCGTTCCTTCAGAATCACGCAAATGAGTTGACCGCAATGTCACTCGTTCCACAATTCCTTTGGCGCCATTTCCTAAATCGATGGTGTCACCAACACCGAATTGATCTTCGGCCACGATGAAAAAACCGCTGATGAAATCGCGCACCATAGTTTGCGTTCCGAAACCTAAAGCCACACCGGCAATACCGGCCGTCGCAATGATCGGCCCCAAACTCACGCCGATCACATCGAACGCCACCACAATCGCCACTAACCAAACGAGTGCGGTACCAATGGAACGAAAAACATCGTTGAGAGTTCCGAAACGCGCTTGCATACGCAAACTTGAATCACCGGAAGACAAAAGAACATTTGATGTGCGGCGTCGCAGACCTTTGCGCCTTTTACTATTCGCTTCACCGGTCACCATCAGTCGTTTCATCGAACGAGTAATCGACCAACGGACGAATCGCGCAATAACGGCCGCCGCAATGACCACTACCAACAAGGTGATGGGCTTCGCCACAACCCATTCGCCAAAGCGCGCCCAGGTTTTCGAGTCGGTCCAATCGAAAATTCGTTCACAAAACCAATGTGGGTCATCGCCACATGCATCGGTTAATGCCGTCGGATCAGTCGCCGCAAGAAGGTTCACGATCTATGACGGTACGCGAAACGGGGCCCCTTCCGGAGCCCCGTCGCTAATTCGTTGAAAAATCGGTCTTAGCCAAGGTTGGCGTTGACGAAATCCCAGTCAATGAGGCTATCGAGCACAACGTCGATGAACTTGGCGCGTGCATTGCGGTAATCGATGTAATAGGCGTGTTCCCATACGTCGATTGTCCATAACGCCTTCACGCTGTGCTTCATCGGAAGATCAGCATTCGGGGTTTTCATAACTGACAACTTCGAACCGTCATCGACTAACCAAGCCCAACCCGAACCAAATTGGGTAAGGCCAGCCTGCGTGATTTCGGTGCGGAAATTGTCATACCCGCCGAAGGCTGAACCAATGCGATCAGCAACTTCGCCCGTCGGTTGGCCGCCACCATTAGGTGCCAAACCGTTCCAGAAAAAGGTGTGGTTCCAAACTTGTGCTGCGTTGTTGAACAACGGACCTTCAGCACTCATGATGATGTCTTCTAACGACTTGCTCTCATCGGGTGTACCTGCCACCGCGTTGTTCAAGTTGTCGACATACGTCTTGTGGTGTTTGCCGTAGTGGTACTCGATGGTCTCAGCACTGATGTGCGGGGCGAGAGCATCTTGTGCCCATGGCAGAGGGGGCAATTCGAACGCCATTGTGTTCCCTTCCGTATGAGTTGCGAATGCGAAGGCTAGCGGTAGTTGGCCGAAACCGGTACTTGGAGTTACTCAACCGCCGCAATACCAACGGGGCAGGACATACCCGTGCCGCCCAAGCCGCAATATCCATTTGGATTCTTGGCCAGATATTGCTGGTGGTAATCCTCGGCGTAATAAAACTCACCGGCCGGCGCAATCTCAGTCGTGATTGGTCCGAACTTTGCGCTGGACAACATTTCGCCAAATCGCTCGGCGCTTTTCTCGGCCGCCATTTTTTGTGCGTCATTGTTGTAATAGATCGCGGATCGGTATTGCGTTCCCACATCGTTACCTTGTCGGAAACCTTGGGTTGGATCGTGGTTCTCCCAAAAACAACGCAAGATTGCGTCAAGATCGGTTTGCGCCGGATCCCACACCACCAAAACAACTTCGGTATGTCCGGTAAGACCAGAACACACTTCTTCATAGGTGGGGTTCACGGTGTAACCACCGGCATAACCAACAGCGGTGGTGTACACACCGGGCAGTTGCCAAAACTTTCGTTCCGCACCCCAGAAACAACCCATGCCCACCACGATTGATTCATAACCATCGAACGGCGGCGTCATGGGGTTTCCCAAAACTAAATGAGATGGTGCAACAGGCATTTTTTGTTCATGGCCGCGCAATGCATCTTCAGCACTCACCATGACTGGTTCACGAAATCCAAACATGAACAAAGTCTACTGGCGAGGGTGAAAATTCATCTCTGTAAAAGTGCTTTTACGGCGTCGCCAAACACCTCGGTATGCCGATCAACATCGCCTTTTGTCGAACTCGGCGCCAACAGCGCCATGTTATGAAATGGCGCTAATAAAACACCGCGATTCAAACACCAAAGATGCAAAAACGCATCCAATTCATGATCGATTGCTGCCGCCGCTTCCCCACCGCTTTTAGGCGGCGGACAAAACCAATACTCAGCGCGACAACCAAGTTGTTGCGCATGCCAATCAAGTTCGTAATCGGAAATGACTTGACGCACGCCTTCAGTCCACTGCGTGGTCAAAGCAATTGTGTAGTCGTAATCGGCAGCACTTAACGTTGTACTCAGAACAGTGTCAGCGGCCACCAATGACATTGCATTGCCGGCGAGCGTGCCACCGACTCCGCTGACATCGGTGTCGTCACTGGCAAACAACTTCGCCAGATCGTGCGCTAACTGTTCGGTGACGCCCCAAGCCGCTAACGGAATTCCGCCGGCAATTGGTTTACCGATGGTCAACATATCGGGCTGCAAACCAAAGGCTCTGGTGTAACCACCTGGGCCCGCGCAGATCGTATGGGTTTCATCGATAATTAAAAGCGCACCGGCCTTCGTGCACTCCGCCCGTAATGCTTCGTGATAGTTCGCATCGGGCAAAACAATTCCAATATTGGTCAACGCCGGTTCGGTTAATACTGCAGCCACATCACCGTGTCGCAGCGCGGCACGCAACGCATCAATGTCGTTGAACTCAACAACTCGTGTCGTGAGCGATGGATGCACCGCCGCCCCCGAACTTCCTGGACGCGGCACAACATTTCCATCAGCATCCAGTACGGCAAAAGTTTCATCGACGGTGCCGTGATAACACCAATTCATAACAACAACTTTGTCTTTACCCGTAAGTGAACGCGCAAGGCGTAATGCAAATCGATTGGCATCAGTTGCGGTCAATGCGAACTGCCAATACGGAAGTCCAAAGCGCGCGGCCAATTTTTCGCCGACGGCGGCGGCGGTTTCACTCGGCAACATGGTCGTGACGCCACGACGCGATTGCGCCGCTAATGCTTCGGTTACTTGAGGCAATGAATGACCGGTCATGGCACCGGTATCGCCCAGACAGAAATCAACGTATTCGTTGCCATCCACGTCGAAAAGGCGTGAATTTTCTGCGCGATCAACAAACACCGGAAAGGAGCCGGGCCAGCGAGTCATCCAGTTCATGGGCACGCCCGCAATCAACGAGCCCCGCGCTCTTTGCGCTAGTTCCTGACTGCGTGGGTGCAGTTCCACAAAACGTTGTTCTTCTTGCTCGCGCAAGGTTGCCAACCACGCCCGATCAATTTGCCCGCGCATTTTTCCTCCGCCTTACCCGATGACGTCGTTAAGAACCCTAGGCTTAGAACATGCGCATCGGAAAGATTGAACTGCGAATTGTTGATCTTCCCTTGGTGCAGCCCTTTGTCACTGGCTTTGGTTCGTTATCTAGTCGTTCAGCTGTGGTTGTATGCATCGAAACTGATTTGGGTGAGGGTTGGGGCGATTGTGGGGCCATGCCCACGATTGGCTATTCCCAAGAATCCACCGAAACGGCATTTTCGTTTTTACAAAAAAATTCCGGCGCACTTTTGCACGAAGATTTGTCGCCAGCAACGATGCGCCAGCACTTCCAAGACGCGGCGGAAAACCCGATGGCGTGCGCCGCATTAGAACTTGCCATGCTCGACGCACAAGCGCGATCGCAATCAATTTCGTTAGCCAAAATTTTCAGTCAAGACGCTCGAAAAACTGTTCCCGCCGGAGTTGTTATTGGACTTGCACCGATTTTTGAACTTCTGCAAGAAGTCGAATTACGAATCGGTGAGGGCTACCAACGTTTGAAAATCAAAATCCAACCTGGTCACGATGTTGATGTACTGCGCCAAATTCGACACGTCGCCGGTGACGCAATTGAACTTTGCGCCGATGCCAACGGCGCTTACGGAAAAGACGACTTCAAGGTTCTGCAGAAACTGGATGAGTTCAATCTTTCCTATATCGAACAACCATTACATGAGGATTTTTCGGTGCACGCAGAACTCGCCCAACAACTCAGCACACCCTTGTGCTTAGACGAGTCGTTGCCGACCATTGCGTTAGCCAAGCGAGCAATTGATATGGGTGCCTGTTCGGTTATTTGCATCAAAGCGCCGCGCTTTGGTTCGTGGACTGAAACCGTGGCGTTCATGGACCAATGCCATGCCGACAACATCCCCACTTGGGTTGGCGGATTAGTAGAAACCGGCATAGGGCGCCGCGCCAATGCGGCCCTGGCTGCGCACCCAGGCGCAACGCTATGCGGCGATATCGGCGCAACGGGCCGTTTCTTTGCCGAAGATATTTGTGCACCGCTCACACTCGACGGCTCGGTAATCGCCGTTAACGACCAACCTGGTTTTGGCGAACCGCCCACCAAAGAAGTTTTGGACCGAGTGACGGTGCGCAGCGAATTCATCGCCTAGGTTTTTCCTATGAGCATTCTTGATCGATTTCGGGTTGATGGAAAAGTTGCATTAGTGACCGGTGCCGGTCGCGGTATCGGTGCTGCCTCAGCACGCGTGCTAGCAGAAGCCGGCGCCGATATTGCTTTGACAGCGCGCACGGCAGAACAACTTGACGAAGTAGCGGCCGACATTCGCGGTCTCGGTCGTAAAGCATTTGTTTTGCCCGGCGATGTCAACGATGTTGAATTCATTCGCACCTTCGCTAATGCATCACGCGAGGAATTGGGCAAGATCGACATTGTCGTAAACAACGCTGGTGGATCGCCTCCCGCTGCCATTAACGATGTAACGCCGAAATCATTTGAAGCGGCCTTTCATTTCAATGTCACCACCGCCTTAGTGATGACGCAGGCTTGTATCCCCGACCTCGTCGCCAATAACGGATGCGTCGTGAATATTTCATCGATGGCAGGCCGCACCGCCGCCCGTGGTTTAACGCAATACGGCGTGGCCAAAGCGGCGCTCTCGCATCTCACCCGTTATCTCGCCACTGATCTCAATCCCAAAGTGCGCGTCAACGGTATTGCCGTGGGATCAACTGCTACCTCCGCGCTCGAGACGGTATTAACCATGCCGGAAATTCGCGACGCCATGATCGCGGCTACTCCGCTTCGCTTTATCGGCGAACCAGAAGACATCGCGCTTGGCGTTTTGTATTTGTCTTCGCCCGCGGCGCGCTACATCACCGGCAAGATTTTTGAAATCGACGGCGGAACCGAATCGTCAACTCTCGACATTCCGATTCCTGACTTTTAAACATCGCCTGACATTCAGGCTTTGCTTGTTAGATGGCAACGGTTTCGGTGTCGCGTCCGGAACGTAATGCCGTGCCCGGCGTCGCGCCCGTGACTTTTCCGCCCAACACAATGGGGGTGCCGTTCACAATGGTGGCTTCCACACCGGTTGCTTCGGAATACAAACGCCAACCACCACCAGGAAGATCGGCGCGCGGAGTGATTGTTCCCGGACCAATTTTTTCTGGATCCATGATGACTAAATCGGCAATCCAGCCCGTTTGTACACGGCCACGATCTTTCAATCCGTAGAAACGGGCCGGCACATCGGTAAATAGACGAACGGCGCGTTCCAATGAAATGAGTTGACGCTTCCGCACGGTTTCGGCCATGAAACTGGTGTGACAGGCGAATGTCTTCATCATGTCGAGATGCGCGCCCGCATCAGAACCACCGGCAATGACGCGTGGTTCGGTTTCCAAAAGACGAACTCGTTCTTCCCATGAAGCATCATCGGTGCCAATGGCCAATGGTTCGAATCCTGTTTGCAAATCATCAGCAACGATGAGATCGAACATGGCGGTCATCGCATCTTTATTTTGCTCAGCGGCAATGGCGGAAATTCGCATTCCCACATACCGTTGTAATTCAGGATTTTGTACATCGACCACGGTGTAGTCGGCGAAATTCATCAACATATTGCTGGTTTGGCCGGGCGGTAATGCCTGCGCGATTTGTGCTCGCACATTGGGATCGGCGAATGCTGCCAAACGTTCCGGATGTGGGAGATGAATGAAATCTTTGATGCCGGGCAACATGTCGAGCACGAAACCAGCTGCGAAACATAAACGCATACGCATTGGTTCCGGCAACAACAAACCAACCACATGGCCACCGCGTTCAGCGGCAACATCCGACGCTGACAGTTTGTTTTCGCGACCGGCGCGCATGCTTTCATCGGCCGAAACCACCATCACGTTCCAGTTAAGTGAACGCTTTGCAATGGCACTCATGTCGGCCATTAACGCAATTTCGTCGTCGGTGAAAATAGCGGCTGCGGCGGCAATGAATTCCAACGAAGTGCCGGCATGTTCTCCGGCGGCCTTTGCCAGCGCCAGAAATTCTTCCCGTGTCGCAAAACGCGAAGGAACAGGGTTGCCTAAATGATCGCTATGCGAACCAGAGGCCGTTGATGAAAAACCAATTCCACCCGCCGCAATACTTTCGTGCAGAAGAGCAACCATGGCTTCGAGTTGTTGCGGGGAGGCTTCATGGCCAATGGCGTCTTCACCCATAACCACACGACGAAGGGCACTATGTCCGACCATAAATCCGGCGTTCACCGCCAACTTGCCATCGAGTCGACCAAGCCAAGAACCAAAACCGTCCCAGGCTAAATCGAGTCCGGCTTCTAATGCCTCAACGGGCATGCCTTCAACACGGGCCAACATCGGCAATAAATAATCGGCCGCCGCTGGTGTAATCGGCGCGATTGAAAAACCACAATTGCCGCCAAAAATTGAAGTGACACCATGCAATGACGACGGAGTCGCCGCCGGATCCCACATCACCTGCGGATCGTAATGAGTATGAAGATCAACAAAACCGGGTGTTACCACTCGGCCTTCAGCGTCGAGAGTGGTGCTGGCCTTTTCGCTGATGTCGCCTATCTCAACAATGCGTCCATCGCGTACGCCAACATCGGCACGCTTGGCCGGCGCACCTGTTCCATCAATGACTGATCCGCCCCTAATAACAAGATCCAACATTTGGTGCCTCCCCGTAGCAACAATCCTTATCCTGCCACTTTTTAGGCATGTAGGTCGGGCTCAGTCCATCCAGCCTTTGGCCCGAATGATCGACACCGCATTTTGTGCCAGTTCAGTCTGCAATTGCAGTCCCGGCAGCGTTCCATTTGAACCCACAACAAAGCGTGGATCACGCAACGGACAGTTTTCGCTGGCCCGTTTGGGATCTACACGCAAAATTCCATAGGACGATGCTGCGCAATTTGTTGTGTTTGGTGGCGGCACATACGCAATTCGTTCCGCCCAGGTTGCACCGGATTCACCAACAGCAGTCACTGCTTTTTGTAATTCGGTATTTATCTTTTGCGTTAACAGTTCGATTTGCCATTGCGAAAGAAAACTCACCGTTGGCGATGGAGGAACATAACCAGCAATCACAACTTTGGTGTTCACCGTACGCGCCAATAACGAAAATGAAACGGCCATCACGCGTTGCTGGATAAGTCCTTCTTTCACCAAACCATCAACACATTGTGCGAATAAATCGGATTGCGTTTTCTGATCCTTAAATGATTGACAGCCCAATGCTGGACCTAACGGAAGTCGCAGCAACATTGATCCGCCCATTGTCATGAAAACAAAGTCGGGATCTTCAGTAACAATTTTGCGCACGGTCGAAAAGTTCTGTCCGTCCTGCGATCCTTCTTCGACGGGCAAATCCATCCAACTACCCGTTGTTGATCCGGCCACTGCGAGATTTTGATAATCCGGAGAAGAGAAAATGCGCGCCACTTGCGACGCCCATGCTTCATTACCACCAACACCGACGCCGGCAGTCACTGCATCGCCGATGGCGCGAATCCGCAAACTTTCCGGAACAACTCGCGCCGTTTGTGCCGATGCCGAAACGGGCGAAAAAACACTGGCCAACAAAAGAACAAAGGTCGTGGCGAGAAAAATAAGCGCACGACTTTGACGCAGCATTGGCATGCGCTGACCCTACCGGCCAATGCCCGCAAGGAAAACGCGGGTCAATAAACAACATAAACTCGCCATTTGTGTCTGACTCCCCTGTTGTTAGCGGCTATCCGCCTTCTCGTCATGCCATGCGACATCTGGCGATCACTGTCGAACAACAACCAAGCGGGGACGTCGATGGTTGGTTCAAGGTCACGCCCATAACTCTTGGCCCCGATGGTCTTCCCTCCATGGCCTGCGTTGCCATGCTGGTCGATGCCCTCGGTGGTGTTCGCTCCATAACCGCCGCCGATCCTGATTGGGCCTTTACTGCTGATCTCACGTTGCACTTAGTTCCGTGTCCGCCCATGAGCGAACTCATGGCCAAGTTGCGTGTGCGTCGACGCGGACGCCGCACTTTGGTAATCGAAGCGGAATTACTTGGCGATCGTAAAAATCCCTATGGGTTCGGCACTCTTACGTTTGCCGTCGTTGATCGACCGACCCAAGTAAAAGATGTCGAGATAACAATCCAACCGGGCATTCGTTCGCTTTCGTCACTGCCAGCCGATGAACCACCGAGTCGCAACTACATCGAAGAATTGCCGTTCACTATCGAAGCGCCTGGTGTTTTGGTTTGCGATTTACAACCAGAAATTGCAAATACCGCCGGAGCATTGCATGGCGCTGTTCATACCGCCGCATTCGACGAAGCGGGTAAATCTTTGGCGCGCGCTTTATGGGGCGTCGATGGATTCACCACCGATTGCCATCTGGCCTTTTTAGATCTCGCATTGCAGTCACCATTACGAGTTGTCAGTGAAATCATGGGCGAACCAAGCGAGCAAAAACTAGTGACGCGCGCCGAGTTGCGCGATGCC
>JBEGMF010000095.1:0-4875 GCA_041183205.1 Actinomycetota bacterium
GCGTTCTGTCCCAACAATTCAGCAACGATGGCCGCACATTGTTCGGGTGATTTCCCTGGTCCATAGACCGATTCCGCCATTCCTTGGCGCAAGGCTCGATGGTGATCAATTCGGGCGTAGCCCATATCAGTAAAGGGAAAACGCCGAAGTTGATCGACTGCTTCATCGGCGGAAATCTCCCCCACCCGAACTTTTTCCAAAAACTCACGAAGGGCGGCAGCGTCCATGCCTCTATCCTCGCCGATTGTGAGTTCATCCGCACCTTCGAAAAAGAACAACCCATCGGGCCCAGGCGATTCGTCATGGGCCAGCCGAACTATTGCCTATCTGGGACCTGCGGGAACGTTCTCAGAAGAGGCCTTAATGACCCAGGCCGATTTGGCTGGTGCGCAGATCGAACCGATGCGCACATTCCCTGAGGTGATTGCGGCAACAACATCGGGCGCGGCGGATTACGCCTTCCTTGCGGTTGAAAATTCGATCGAAGGAACCGTGGGCGTTACACAAGACGCTTTGATCTTCGATACCGATTTATTAATTCAACGCGAAGTTGTTTTGCCGGTACATCTCAATTTGATGGCAGCACCCGGAGTGAAACTTTCTGACATCACAACTGTGTGGTCATTTCCGCATGCGTTAGCGCAATGTCGAAAGTTCTTAAACGAAAAACTTCCATCAGCAATTACTGAACCTTCAAATTCAACTGCTGATGCCGCGCGCCAAGTCGCCGAAAAAATGAAAGACGACGCCAAACACTTTGCTGCAATCGCTCCGGCGCGCGCTGCAGAGTTATACGGTCTCGAAATTGTTGCCTCCGCAATTGAAGATTTCGACGGTAACGAAACGCGATTTGTTTTAGTGGGCCATCGCGATATTCCAAAACCAACTGGTCACGACAAGACATCAATCGTTGTTTTTCAGCAGGCTGACGAGCCCGGTTCGTTATTGGCAATTTTGCAAGAGTTCGCTGCTCGCGGCATCAATCTCACCAAGTTGGAATCACGTCCGACTCGTCGTGGTTTAGGCGATTATTGCTTCCTCATTGATCTGGAAGGCCATATCGCCGATGAAGTGGTAGCCGATGCATTGCGCACACTCATGGTCAAACATGCCGAGGTGAAATTCCTTGGTTCTTACCCGTCAGATTCGGTTGGGGGCCAGCAAGTTCGAGCCGAAGTCTCCACCGCAATTGCCGCTGCCGATGCGTGGATTAGCGACCTTCGGGGTCGAATCGGCTGACTCCCCGAAACCGATGAAAATCGGTGCCGTCATCTTGACTACTGTTTTCGGCGGAGGGATGGCAGAGCGGACGATTGCGACGGTCTTGAAAACCGTTGAGGGGAGACCCTCCGGGGGTTCGAATCCCCCTCCCTCCGCCAACTAGATTGCGCGCGTGCAATCAACTGAATGCACTCACTTCTGGAGAGGTGCCGGAGTCCGGTCGATCGGGCCTCCCTGCTAAGGAGGTGACGGAGAAATCCGTCCGTGGGTTCGAATCCCACCCTCTCCGCCAGACGGACCCTGTGCTGCAGGGTCCGTTTTTCTTGTGCCAATGCGTAACTTCGCAGGCGCTATGCGAAAACCCCTACCATCTCTTTTCGACCACTGGACAAATGGATGGCTATGGCAACCGAACGTCACTCAATTATTTATACCCACACCGATGAAGCTCCGGCGCTGGCGACGCAATCACTTCTTCCAATTTTGAATGCGTTCACCAAAGTTGCTGGCGTTGAAGTTGAACTGCGCGATATCTCCCTCGCCGGTCGTGTGTTGGCCACGTTCCCGGAATCGCTTACCGATGCACAACGCATTAGCGATGACCTCTCTGAACTTGGCGAATTGGTGTTGCAGCCAAGTGCCAATGTCATCAAGTTGCCCAATATCTCGGCATCAATTCCGCAGTTGAAATCAACGATCGAAGAACTGCAAGCCAAGGGTTACGCCGTTCCCGATTATCCCGATGAGCCAGCGAACGACGCGGAAAAGGCAATTAAGGCAAAGTACGACAAAGTGAAGGGTTCAGCCGTTAACCCTGTATTGCGCGAAGGAAATTCTGATCGCCGCGCTCCGTTGTCGGTGAAGAATTACGCCAAGTCACATCCGCATTCAATGGGTGCTTGGGCGCCCGATTCAAAAACTCATGTTTCAACTTTGGGTGCAAACGACTTTTTCTCAAATGAAAAGTCGATCACTTTTACGGCAAACGACGATGTGCGCATTGAGTTAGTTGGTAACGACGGCAAAGTTGAAGTCTTAAAGCAATCGATCCCAGTGATTGCTGGAGAAATTTTGGACGGAACATTCATGAGCGCCAAGGCGCTTGATGCGTTTTTGGCTGAACAAATTGCTGACGCCAAAGCACAAGATGTTCTTTTCTCAATTCATCTCAAAGCAACGATGATGAAAGTTTCTGATCCCATCATCTTTGGTCATGCGGTGAAGGCGTACTTTGGCGATGTTTTCGCCAAACACGAAGCCGCGTTGAACAGCGTTGGCGCCAATGTGAATGACGGTATGGCCGATGTCTTGGCTCGCATCGCTTCACTTTCCGATACGCAACAAACTGATATCGAAGGCGATATTGCGGTGCGTATGGCGCAAGGTCCGGAATTGGCCATGGTTGATTCCGATCGAGGCATCACCAACTTGCATGTTCCTTCCGATGTGATTGTTGATGCATCGATGCCCGCCATGATTCGTGATTCCGGCAAGATGTGGAATCCCGAAGGCGAACGTCAAGACTGCAAGGCAGTCATTCCAGATTCGTCATATGCCGGTGTGTATCAAGCAGTTATCGACGACTGCAAGAAGTACGGCGCATTTGATCCGACCACCATGGGCACGGTTCCCAACGTTGGTTTGATGGCGCAAAAAGCCGAAGAATACGGCTCGCATGACAAGACCTTCGAAATTCCTTTCGCGGGAACAGTGCGCGTTGTAAACAAGGCCGGCGATGTCGTGATGGAACATCAAGTTGAAGCCGGTGATATTTGGCGAGCATGTCAAACCAAAGATGCCGCAGTGCGCGACTGGGTGAAGTTGGCTGTTTCCCGTGGACGTTTAAGCGGCGCCCATGTTGTGTTTTGGCTTGACGAAAACCGCGCTCATGACAAGCAGTTGATCGCCAAAGTCAACACGTACTTAAACGATCACGACACCGATGGATTAACCATCAAAGTGTTTGCACCGGCCGAGGCTTGTAAGTATTCGCTCGAACGCGTGCGTAAAGGTGAAGACACCATTTCAGTAACTGGCAACGTGTTGCGTGATTACCTCACCGACTTGTTCCCCATTATGGAACTTGGCACCAGTGCCAAGATGCTTTCCATTGTTCCGCTTATGAACGGTGGCGGCTTGTTTGAAACTGGCGCTGGTGGTTCAGCACCAAAGCATGTGCAGCAGTTCGTGAAGGAAAACCATTTGCGTTGGGATTCACTCGGTGAGTTTTTGGCGTTAGCCGCATCGCTTGAATATTTAGCCCAGGTTTCCAACAACTCCACCGCACAGGTGTTGGCCGACACTTTGGATCGCGCAACCGGAACTGTGTTGAACGAAGATCGTTCACCGCGACGCAAGGTGAATGAACTCGACAACCGTGGCAGCCATTTCTATTTGGCCATGTATTGGGCCGAAGAATTAGCAAAGCAAACTGATGATCCGGCATTAGCCGCCAAGTTTGCGCCCGTCGCCGAAGCATTGCGCGGTAACGAAAAAACAATCGTTGATGAACTCAATGCTGTGCAAGGACAACCCGTTGATATCGGTGGCTATTACTTCCCCGATCCAGCGAAGGTTGCTGCTGCGATGCGCCCGAGCGCCACGCTGAACAACATCATTGATTCGCTCTAACGCTTAGTCACGCACGCCGTTGCGAATAACGGGAACGGGGCTGTCGATTTCGACGCGCCCGTCGGCGAACGCTTCCACGGTGATGAGACCGTGTGGTGTGGGAACTGCGGCGCGAGCCCATTCAAGATCGCCTAATTGCGGTGCAACGTTCACTGCGGCATAGCCCGGTTCGGCCGGCGTAATGCCAAGCACATGCACGATGAGATCACGAGTTGGTGTTGAGGACCATCCATGACAACGAGTGCCACCAGTCCAACATTCCGGCCACGTTGTTTCGCCGGCATCTAAAAACACTTTCCAATCGCGACAACGATCAGCAATGAGATGGCCGCGCCCGGCAATCTGCATGGCGTCATGCACCATGTAACGGAAGAACGGTTCGGCTTCAACAACTTGTTCCACCGCATCCCATTCCGGTTCGGGATAGCCCAACATCAAATAGCCATACCCAGTTGAACCGCCGGTTGGCGTTACCGGATCCATTACAAACGAATGACGAACTAAACGATCACGATCAATGATGCGATCGATAACGCGATCAATGCGGTCGGCCGGCACTAATCCGGCACAAATTGCTGCCGCTGAAGGATGTTGTGCGGCGGGCACTTGAGCAACACCATCAACAATGTGATCGATATAGGTTCCGCGATCTTCATCCCAGAATTTTTCGAATCCACTACAAAGTTGTTCAACACGTTGGCGCGCCCAACCCGCCGAGGCGTTGTTGCCGATCCATTCGCTCATTTCGGCAAAGTCGTTTAAGGCGCGCGCCCATAATGCATTGAGAGTTGATGAACATCCTTTGGAATAGACGCTCGACCAATCCAACAACACCCAACCAGTGACGTTGTGCAAAAGGCCATCATCACCAAGGAATGATTCAAACCAACGCAAAGTGCGTTCGGCAACCGGCAGCAAATCGGCTACTAATTCACGATCGCCGCTATAGCGATAAATGTTCCATACCGAATGCACCCAATGCAGCGACCAATCGGGCACAAACATGCGATCGTCTTGGGCAAA
>JBEGMF010000096.1:0-52113 GCA_041183205.1 Actinomycetota bacterium
GCTCGCAAACCTTCATTTGTCCATCGCGTGAAACATAAACTTCGGTCGCTGCTGAAGAGCAATTAAAGCGACGACGTTAAGCACAGCGTCGTTTTACGGTCGGCCAATTGAATTTCGGTCGTTTCCGCTGGGCACGGTCGCGGAGTGGCGGTAATCGCGGCGATCTTGCCTGAGGTTTGTGGAGAACAAAGGACCGATGTGGCCAATGGGCCAGCCGCCGATGGACTGACCACAACGCACTCGCCCACTTTGTACGTCACGGCTTTCGTCGGACCAACAAAATTGGTGCCGCTCGGTTCATCTGTTGTCGATGTGGCATATGCGCTGAACACCAAAATGCCAATTCCGATTGCGGCCAAAACAACGATCGGTCCCCATTTCCATAACGGCGCCATCCGTTCGGAAACATAGAAACCGGACTCCTCCGTTGTTGGCTCTGGTCGTCGCGGTTCGGCGCGCAAACGATTGGCGGATGACGTTGGCTTGGCACGCTGTTCGCGAATTTGTCGCCAGGCTTCATTCAACTCCGCCATCGCTTCGGCAGCTTCGGTCGATTGCGCACGATCAGGGTGCAATTGCTTTGCCTTTGCGAGATACGCAGCGCGCACCTCAGCGTCGGTGGCCAGAGGTGAAATTCCCAAAACGTTGTACGGGTTCATCGGGCGAACATCCGTAGTGATAATTCGTTGGCCATTAAACGACCTTGAGGATTCAACCGAACAATGTCGTCATCAACTTCCAAGAATTCACCCAATTCATCTAGGAGTTCATTGCTTAGAAGTTGACGTGGCACTCCCATTTTCATACGAATCGCTAGTTGCAGTTGTTCAAATTCGCGTTGCTCATTGGTCAACATTTCCATTGACGATTCTGCCGATTGATCAGTAGAAATCTTTTGCAAATAACGATCAAGTTGAGTGGTATTCCACCAACGTCTTCCGTCTTGATGCGAATGAGCGGCGACTCCAAAGCCGCGATAATTACCTTGCGACCAATACAGCAAGTTGTGGCGGCATTCTTTACCGGGACGAGCCCAGTTAGAAATCTCATAATTGAAAAGACCATTGCGTTCTAAAACGTCATTGGCCAACAAATATTTTTCCGCCAGATCGTCATCATCGGGCCAACGTTCCGGTTCATCCGATAGAGGCGTGCCCCCTTCGACGGTGAGGGCATAGGCGCTTATGTGATCAACAGAAAGATCCATGGCCGATTGCAATGTGTAACGCCAATCCTCTACCGACTCACCGGCGGCGCCGTAAATCAAATCAAGATTGATCGAAAAGGGATGAACCGAACGGGCAAGGCCAACAGCGCGTTCAACGTTTTCACGCTTATGCGTTCGTCCCAATGAATCGAGCACGTGCTGCGCAAACGACTGAACACCAAACGAAAGTCGATTCACTCCGCCGGCGGCATACACCTCGAAATGTTCTTGACCCACAAAATCGGGATTGCATTCAACGGTCACCTCTGCTCCATCGATAAGAGGTAAGCGCTTACAGACCTCTGCGATATAGCGAGGATCAACGCGCGATGGTGTTCCTCCTCCAAAAAAGACTGATGTCACCGGAGAGAAATTCGTCTTCTCTATCTCAATAGTGAGGGCTTCGAAATACGCATCAATGTTTTCGTCTTGATCGGTGTAGGTGACGAAGGCGCAGTAATCGCAGCGATGCGCGCAAAACGGGACATGCACATACACGCCAAATTGTGATTGAGCGGCCATTGCTACTGACCCGATCGGTGACGCGCCACCATTAGGGTGCCCGCCACAATCGCCGCAGTTTCAGCCCGTAAGACTGATGAGCCGAGAGATACGGCTGGAAGTTCTTGCTGTTCAGTGTCGGACCATCCCCCCTCTGGGCCGATCAACAAAAATGTCTCTTCGCCGGTATAGGCCGGTGCGAAACGATCGGCGCGTACAACACCGCTTTGTGTGGCCAACTGCGCAAAGGATGTCGTTGCTTCCACAACGGGCAGCCACACTTGTCGACTTTGTTGCAGTGCTTCAACGACAAGACGCGAAAATCGTTCTTGAGATTTTTCGGTTTTCTCTTCGTCCCATTTCACAATGGATCGGTCGGAAGTGAATGGAATGATGCGTCGAATTCCGATCTCTACCAATTTGGTTATAGCGAAATCAGGTTTGGCACCTTTCGTTAAAGAAAGACCAATGGTGTAAAGCGGCGGTTCGTTTTCGCTTACGACGTCGCCAATTGGTTCGAGTTTTGCTGACGCCGTAAATGCGCACCAACGCCAGTTTCCTTTGCCATCCGTTATCGAAACGAGATCACCCTTGCGTAAACGACGAACTTTTTCGAGATGGTGCAACTGATCTTTCGCCAGTTCGGCGTAATCACAATTCGCCACCAAAACATGCGGGTGCACCCCACCGGGTTGTTCTGGAAGTTCAATCATTTGAACGCGCCACGCAACTTGGACAACAGACCGCTTTCCGGCGGTTCAATATGATCCTGGCGATGCTTGGCGAGTTGTTGCAGAAGTTCTGTCTCTGTTTCGTCAAGGTCTGTTGGTGTTTCCACCACGATCTCGACGTGAAGATCCCCACGGCCGCGACCTTGGAGATGAGGCACACCTTTGCCGCGGAACGAGATAACTGTTCCCGATTGCGTTCCGGGTGCAACCGGAACGACTTCTTCGCCGTCAAGTGTTTGCAAGCGCAAAGTTGTCCCAAGTGCCGCTTGCGCAAACGAAACATGCATTTCGGTATGCAGATCATCGCCTTCTCGAGTGAAACCTTCGTGGTCCAGAACTCGAAGATGCACATAAAGATCGCCACTTTGACCACCACGCGGACCAACTGCACCTCGGCCCGCAAGTCGCAATGTTGCTCCGGTATCGACACCGGCGGGCACATCAACGACGTATTCACATTCTTCGAGACGTCGGCCTTCTCCCCCGCAGCGCGTACAGGGATGAGTAATGACGGTTCCAAAACCACCGCAGCGTTGGCACGGTCCGGCCGTCACCATTTGGCCAAGAATTGATTGCCGCACACGACGCACTTGGCCACTGCCGTTGCATTCTGCGCATTGCCCTGGATGCGATCCTGGTTCAGAGCCGCTGCCTTCACACTCATCGCAGTGAACTGCCGTGCGCACTGTTACTGGCGCTTCACAACCAAAGACTGCATCGACAAAATCAAGGTTTACGACAACCTCAATATCTTGCCCACGGGGAGGACCTTGAGGACCCGAACCTCCGAAGGGCGATCCACCCGCAAAAAACATGTCGAAAATGTCGCCTAAACCGCCACCAAAATTGGCTCCCATTGCAGGGCCGTTTTCGCCGTACATGTCATATTGCGAACGACGTTGTGGATCAGAAAGAACTTCGTAGGCAACCGCCACTTCTTTAAATCGCGCCTCGGCAGTTGGATCGTTGGGGTTGGCATCGGGGTGCAACTCGCGCGCTTTGCGACGGTAGGCCCGCTTGATTTCTTCCGCCGTCGCCTGGCGAGAAACGCCCAAAAGCTCGTAGTAATCAGCCATTTTCGCTCAATGTACGGCCGAGTCGGTTTGCTACGACGGCTACTGCGCTTAACGCTTGGTCGTAATGCATACGCGTGGGACCAAGAACACCAATCGTTCCTGCGAATTCACCATCAATTTCATAAGGCGCCACGACCAATGCACAGTCGGCCAGCGCTTCGCTACCGGTTTCTCGTCCGATGGCGACAGAAAGACCGCGACTGAGAACGTCTTCTAACAAACTCACAACAACAAGTTGTTCTTCGAGAATATGAAGGATCTCGCTAACTTTTCGTACAGCGTCAAAGTTAGAAACCATTTGGCTAGTGCCGCCGATGAAAACGTGTTCGCTTTGATGGCTTTCACCCTTCACCTTCTCCAAAGCCAACGACACGATCTTTTCGCTTATCGATGTTTGCTCGTTCTGCTCAGAGGGAGTCGAAATCTTGGCCAAACTCGTGCCCACCATCAGGGTGGAAAGTTGCACGCCCGCCGCATTGACCGACAATTCGTCAACGTCTTCGGAAAACTCCAACGAGTACTTCTCTACTGCACCGTTGGAGAACACCACCACTAACAAAATATTGCGCGCGTTTAACGAAACCAACTGCACCGACCGCACGGTGGTGACTTCGGGCTGCGGCCCAACAACTACTGCGGCGTTATGTGTAAGCGATGACAGCAACCGTGACGTATCGGCGAGCATCTGATCAATTTGTTTATGGGTTTGCGCGAAAAATGCACGCACTTGTTGCGTCTCGGATGCACCGAGTCGACCCGGCCCGCCGAGTTGATCAACAAAAAATCGGTAACCCTTTTCGGTGGGAATACGACCGGCGCTGGTATGAGGTTGGGCTAAGAAGCCTTCGGCCTCAAGCGCAGCCATGTCGTTACGCACGGTGGCAGGCGAAACTTTGACGTCGGCTTTGGCGGCCACATGACCGGAACCGACTGGCTGCGCTGTCTCGATGTACTCGGTGACCACAGCCTGCAATATCTTGGCTTTGCGTTCGTCGAGCATGATTTCTCCGTGTACGACCTCTACTTAGCGTAGCCGCCGCAGCCTCTGATTGGCACTCTCAGGGCCAGAGTGCCAGCCGAAGAGGATGCGGGAATAGAGGCCCTATGGCCTAGTCATCAAGGCGTAAAGCAGAGACAAATGCCTCTTGCGGAACTTCGACTCGCCCAATGTTCTTCATACGCTTCTTGCCCTCTTTTTGTTTCTCGAGCAATTTGCGCTTTCGGGTGATATCGCCGCCGTAACACTTGGCCAAAACATCTTTCCGCTTTGCCTTCACGGTTTCGCGCGCAATGATGCGTCCGCCAATTGCGGCCTGAATCGGCACATCGAAGAGTTGGCGCGGAATGAGTTCTTTTAATTTCTCCGTCATGCGCTGGCCATAGGAATAGGCCTTGTCTTTATGCACGATCATGGAAAAGGCATCGACGGGAACAGAGTTCAACAAAATGTCGACCTTCACCAACGATGATTGTCGATAGCCCGCCGGTTCGTAATCCAGACTGGCGTACCCCTGAGTGCGACTCTTGAGATGATCAAAAAAGTCGGTCACAACTTCCGCTAAGGGAAGTTCGTACACGAGTTCCATACGTTCCGGTGACAGATACTCCAACTTGATCATGTCGCCGCGCCGTCCTTGGCAAAGTTCCATCAAGGTGCCGGTGTAATCGGTTGGCGTCAGAATCGTGGCACGTAGAAAAGGTTCTTCAATCGATTCCACTTCTGCGGCCGGTGGTAACTCCGAAGGGTTATCGATGGTCAACGTTTCACCGTTGGCCCGATGCACGATGTATTGCACCGATGGTGCGGTGGCAATAAGCGAAAGATTGAATTCGCGTTCCAAACGTTCGCGAATGATTTCCATATGCAATAAGCCCAAGAATCCGCAGCGGAAACCGAAACCAAGCGCACCGGAACTTTCGGGTGCAAAGGTATAACTCGAATCGTTAAGGCGCAGTTTTTCCAACGCTTCTCGTAACGCTGGGAACTCATCGCCCTCAACTGGATACAAACCGCAGAACACCATTGGTTTTGGTTCGCGGTATCCCTCAAGCACTTCGCCCGGCTTGGCCGCCAATGTGACCGTCTCACCGGACCGTGCTTCACCAACATCTTTAATTCCAGCGATGAGATAACCCACTTCACCAGCACTTAATTGCGCAACTGGAGTTGGATCCGGCAAGCGAACGCCGATTTCATCGGCCTCATACGTTGAACCGGCCTGCAGAAAACGTAATTTCGCGCCGGTGGGCATCGTTCCGTTCATGACACGAATAGAAGAAACAACGCCGCGGTATTGATCGAAATGAGAATCGAAAATTAAACCTTGTAACGGTGCATCAGGGTCGCCAACCGGTGGCGGAATTCGTTCCACCACCGCATCGAGAAGATCACTTACACCCTCACCGGTCTTGGCGCTTACGCGCAAAATTTCATCCGCCGGTATTCCTAAGACCTTTTCAATTTCTGCTGCGTATCGATCGGGATCAGCCGCGGGAAGATCAATCTTGTTGAGAGCGGCCACGATTTCTAAATCGTTTTCCAAAGCCAAATAACAGTTGGCCAATGTTTGCGCCTCAATTCCTTGCGCAGCGTCGACCAAAAGAATGGCGCCTTCACAGGCAGCCAACGAGCGAGATACCTCGTAACCGAAATCGACATGGCCAGGCGTATCAATGAGATGAATGATGTGTTCGCCGTAGTTAAGACGCACCGATTGAAGTTTGATGGTGATGCCGCGTTCCCGTTCGATATCCATCGAATCGAGGTACTGGGCCCTCATCTCACGCGGATCGACCGCCCCGCATATTTCCAAAATGCGATCGGCCAAGGTCGATTTCCCGTGGTCGATATGGGCGATAATGCAGAGATTCCGGTAGCGGTCAAGGGCCACGAACGACGCTGTCCTTAGGATTGGGGGCATTCCCAGCCTAGAGGACAGAGGCCCAATATGACGGTGGCGGGGCTCAGCCGCTACAATTTCTCGTCCGCCTCCTTTGAGGCAGTTCCGCAAGACAAGGATTAACCCGTGGCGAACATCAAGAGCCAAATCAAGCGCAACCGACAGAACGAAGCACGTCGTCTTCGCAACAAGGCGGTGCGATCAGAAGTAAAGACTCGCACCAAGCGCGCTCTTGAGGCTGCTGGTACCGAAGATTCGGCCGAAGCCGCTCGTTTAGCAATCCAACGTCTCGACAAGGCAGCCGCCAAAGGCGTCATGCACAAGAACCAAGCCGCTCGCCGTAAGAGCCGCTTGATGAAACGAATTAACGCCGCCGGCTAGTTCGATGTCGCCCTGCTAAGCGGGCGATCAAAATCTCTAAAACAAATTCTGCTTCTAACGTTGTCGCGCCCCGAAGATCCAAATCGGCTTGCGCTAACAATTGTGCAATTTCACAAAGACGCTCCGATCCAAGTTGTCGCGATGCATCGAGCGCCTTTTTCGCCGGGAACGTACTGCCCTTTATTCCTAATACTGCGGCCGCTGCCTCTTGATTCGCGACTGACGGATCGTCGACACGGAAAATTCTCATGTAGTGATTCGTCAGCGTGGCGAGTAACTGCAATGGATGCCGATCGCCGCCATCCATCATTCGATGAGCAATTGCAATGGCCGCTGCCGCATCGCCTTTTTCGATGGCATCGGTGAGATCCCAAGGCGCGACATCACCGGCCTGTCCCATATAGGGCTCGATATCAGCAACGCCCACTTTGGTTTTTGGACCGAATACCGATTCCAACGTGGCGATCAACGCGCGCACACGTGAAACATCCGTTCCCACATGTTCGATGAAATACGCCCGCGCCGCAGCGTCAAGGCGCAATTCAGACTCCTTGAGTTGTTCATCAATCCATTTATCGGTGTCACGCGCCGAAACGGAAACATCATGAACTATGCCTCCGGACGATTCAACGGCCTCAATGAGTGACTTCGGAAGCGCAGCTGTTTTCGCTGACTTGTTCGGTCGCGGGTCTTTTTCCCACACCATGACAATGACCGACGTCGGTAAAGGATCGGCCAAGTAGGCCACTAACGGAGCGACAAGATCCTTATTGGAGAACACTGCGCTATGCCGCGACAAAATGACACGACGATCGGTAAGAAACGGCGCAGTTTGGGCCGCGTCAACTAACTGACCAACGGAATAGTCGTCGCCATCTAGATGATTATCAATGGAGAGTTCAGCCAAAACCAAAGTTCGATCGTCATCGCCCAGCAACTCATTGAGGAGTTTGCTGACTTCATCGTTCAAGATGACATCATCAGAACCTTTGATGATGTGGATTGGCGCGAACCTTTCCATTGTTTATGCCGCAGAAAGAATTTCCGACATCACATCAGAAACACGTCGATTGTTTTTCACATCGTGACTGCGCAAAATGCGACAACCCAAAGAAATGCCTAAAGCATGGGCAGCCATCGTGGCATCGCCCACCTCATTTCGTTCGACATCGAGAAGATGCCAAAGAAAACGCTTATTGGACGCAGAAAGGAAAACTGGGAAACCGAGTCGCACCAGCGCATCAGAGTTGCGTAACAAGATCAGCGATTGCGGTTCGGTCTTCCCCAGATCTAATCCGGCATCCACCATGATGCGCTCGGCGGGAATGCCCGCTTGCAGCGCTCGGTCGGCTCGATCAGCCAGAAACTCACACACGGCAACAACAACATCGTCGTATTCAGGATTGGGATCAGGGACGCGTGGGGCTAGACGGATATGTGTTGCCACCACAGAGGCATTGGCCTCAGCACAAACTTTCAAATACTCCGGATCAGCAAAACCACTGATGTCATTTCCAACGCAGGCGCCAGCGGCAAAACACTCTTTTGCAACTGAGGCCCGCCACGTATCAACTGATAGCGGCAGATCAAATCGTGATCGCAATGCTTCAATTGCAGGAACCACACGATCGAGTTCTTCGGCTTCGGTGACCTCTTCACCAGGTCCGGCCTTCACTCCCCCAACATCAAGAAAATCTGCTCCGTCGATGACGAGTTGTTCGGCTTTGCGAAGAAAATCATCGAACTGAAAATACGAACCCTGATCGTAAAAAGAATCCGGCGTCCGGTTAAGGATGCCCATAACTAGAGCGCGGGTTGTGATGTCAAAACGGGTGGTGCCAAGACTCAAATACACAGTCGAACCCTAACCCGCCATGACCTTAAGGCGTCGCCTTAGAACGTTGAAGATACTGAAAAGTCCAATTGCCAAGACGGCGAGCCCCATTTCGGTCACACCTAGACGCGGAAATGGGAGTCGAGCTCCCACTTCTGCCACCCATCGCAGCCACCATAAACACAGAAGCATTGGCAGTTGCACCAAGTAGCGAAGGAACGATGGAAACAAACCGGCTACAACGCCCGCGCTTGATCCCCACATCATCACGAAACCGGCCACGGGTTCACACAAGGTATTGGTAAGCACACTGACGGTGGGAATCGATCCGAAATACAAAAGAGAAAATGGTGCAACACCAATTTGCGCGGCAATCGTTATTGCCATCACTTGACGGAGCGCAAGTGGACCTTTGAGTCGGTCAACGAAAAAATGCGACAACAAAACAATGCCCAAGGTTGCGCTGACTGACAATTGAAATCCCCTCGAATACACCAAGAGCGGATCAAGCAACAGACAAAGAATGAAGGCAATAGCAACTCGCTGCATTCCCGTAACGAGTGATTCTGTGAAAAGTCCGACCGCGCCCACCATGACCATCACGGCCGCCCGCAAGACTGATGGTTCAAAGCCAGTCAACGTGACAAAGAACGTCACGACAAAAAAGATGAAAAGGAATCTGCTTCCTCGCCGTAATCGTGAGAGAATCGGCGAAGCCAACACGATGATGAAGGCCAAGTTCTGACCACTCACCACTAAAAGGTGACTCATTCCGCTGGCTTGAAATGTTTGCGACATGTCCTTGGTGATCCCCCGCTCATCTCCAATGACAAATCCCAAATACAAGCCGTAATCTCGGCCGAGTGGTTGCGCACTTTTTGTAACTAACGTGCGAATCGCCGAAGGACCGATCGACCACCACTGCCGTCCCGCTCGCTCAACCGTTTCGACCGCTATTGAGGCGCGCAAATGTCGCGCCCGGACATCGCGACGATTACTGATCGGACGTAGTTCGCCGGTGACGCGCACATCTTGGCCCACATCGAATGACGCCAATTGTTTTTTGCTACCCCGCAATTCGATTCTTCCGATACGAGTGCGAATATCAACCGTTACATCGTGTTCATTAACTGATGGGAGACGCATAACGACGCCAGTAAGTTGACTACCGCCGCTTTTGAATTGAAGCCCGCTGAGCGCATGAAAGGTTAAAGAGCCCACAAGAACATAAAGACCAAGACAAATGAGTATCCGCCTCCTTGTCGCCATGACCATTGCGCTAATCAACAATGCCCAAGGAATTGACAGCGATATCGCTATTGGAAATTGCAGTGCGGCAGCCAGACTGGCAAGCGCGGCAATGCAAGCAAATAGTTCTTGACGCCGCTTAACCGTCAATGAACCAAAAGTGAGTCTCGAAATTGCGCCAGTTTGCTCGGACCAATTCCTTTCACTTTGAGCAACTCATCGACGGATTGGAAATCACCATGTTGTTCTCGGTACGTCACGATGGCTTTGGCCGTTGCTGGCCCAATCCCAGAGAGATGTTCCAATTGCGCGGCTGTTGCGGTATTGAGATCTAGCAACGGTGAGCCACCCCCTTCAGGATTGCTCCCAGCCGAAATGGAACCGGTTTGCCCAAACGCAGGCACTTCAATTCTCATTCCGTCGGCTAACGGCTGTGCCAAGTTGATCTTGTTGATGTCGGCGAACGCCGTTGGACCATCGGCCAAAGTGATGGCATCAGCAATTCGACCGTTTTTGGCAACGCTGTAGACACCCGGTTGACGCACGGCTCCAGCGACATGAACAACGATTCTTGCGATTGTGGTTGTTGGCGCCGCCAATGTTGATTCTGTTTCGAGTGCTGGTGGCAATGATTGTTCGGACGTTTCAACTTGGTCCACGTAAAAAACGGCGACTGTCAGCGCGATAACAAAGACAACGCAGCCGCCAATCATCACTTTTGCGGTTAGCGATAATCGGGCCATTAATGATCGCAACTTCGACCAAAGCAGCGAATCGGTGAGAGAAAACCAGAGATCGGAAATGGCCATTGACAAAACGTACGAAAACGATGCCGTGGCCAGAAGGGTCAGATGACCCCGAAATTGCGATATGTCCGAACGACGTCGGCGTAGAACTTGTTTAGAACAAGTAGTTCGTAAGTTGTTTACGCCACTGTTGTGAACGAGGGTCTTCGGAACCTAACAATTCAAGAAGGTCCAAAAATTCCAAACGGGCGTCATCGTTACCTTTAACGGTTGGTAAAAGTTCAGCCAGTCGATTCTCAATCGACTCATCGGTGACGAACTTTCCGGCGCTACGCACATAGGCCGCAATACGTCGAGTCTCGGCCGTTTCGGGAATTTTGGCGAGCAACTCAAGTGCTTCTTCACCGCGATCCTCCCCTGCCAACAACTCGGCTAAATCGGTAATGACATCGGCATTGTCGGGCTCGAGTTCTAATGCCCGTCGAAGCGAATCTTCATCGCCGGCTTCGCGTAAAAGATCGATCTCCGTCGGCTCTTTCTCTCCGACGAGTTTGTTCACAAACTCATTGACGAACTCAGCCGGTTGCGCGCCAACAAACGTGTCAACCACTTTTCCTTCGAATAATGCAAAAACGGCCGGAATCCCTTGCACTCGAAACGCCTGAGACGTGGCGGGATTGTCATCAACATTGACTTTGGCCAACACCACTTGGCCTTCGGTTGCCATAACCGCCGACTCCAAAAGAGGACCCAATGTTTTACAGGGACCACACCATGGTGCCCATAAATCGACCACCACCGGCGTTGAAAGTGAACGCTCTAATACGTCGGTTTCGAAGGTTGCATCGGTTACGTCAATGATCACCTCGTAAGGATAGGTCCGCGACCGGTAGTTTGTGCCAATGTCAGAAAATCAACCGGATAAGGGCATCCCAAAAGGAATCAACGCCGATGCCGTTACCGCTTGGATTGCCGAGCGCACGCCAATCGCGCCACCTCTTTCGTTTTCCCAAATTACTGGTGGCCTTTCCAACCTTACGTATGAGGTAACTGATAGCGCGCAACAAAAACTTGTTGTTCGTCGACCACCACTTGGCCATGTATTGGCTACTGCGCATGACATGGGACGTGAACATCGGATCATCAACGCATTAAGTGGAACAAATGTTCCGGTTCCCCCATTAGTCGGATTTTGTGAAGATGAATCGGTAAACGGCGCGCCGTTTTACGTGATGCATTTTGTTGACGGCATCATTGCCCGCGATAAAGAACAGGGCGCCAAACTTTCTCTTCCAGCGCGAGAGAACTCGGGCGTTGATTTAATGCGCGTCCTACATTCACTGCACAAAGTTGATCTCGACGAAGTGGGATTGAGTGATTTAGGCCGACACGATGGATATGTCGAACGACAATTGAAGCGTTGGCAGCGTCAATGGGAAGCCACCAAAGATGAAGACGTGCCCGAGATGGAACGACTCCAAGAACGTCTCGCCCAATCAATTCCCACGCAGACTGAAACCACCATCGTGCATGGCGACTATCGCTTAGATAACTGCATTCTCACCCCCGATGGCGATGTCGCCGCGGTCTTGGACTGGGAACTCTGCACGCTTGGCGACCCTCGAGCCGATTTAGGCCTTTTGCTTGTGTACTGGGAAGAGCCCACCGACACCTTGTCGTTGGGTAGAAACGGCGCAACGGCCCTTGACGGCTTTGCCTCTCGAGCAGAACTCCTTTCGCTCTATGGAAACTTTTCCGGCCGCAATATGGACGGCGTCGAATACTTTGTCGCTCTCGGATATTGGAAGTTGGCCTGCATTTTGCAGGGTGTCATCGTTCGCTACCGCTCAGGTTCTATGGGTGATTCGGCAGGAACTTCCGATAGCGGTAATGATCAGGTTCGGCAATTGGCATTAGCCGGATTGTCCGCCCTGGAAGGTCGCTTTGGATATGTCTGAAATCTACGAACTGCATGAGTGTCCCGACCTTGGCGAGCCCACCCTCATAATGGGTTTACAAGGCTGGGTTGATTCGGGGTTGGTGGCACATACCGCAATTACCTCAATGCTTGAATCCAGCGAAACGGTAACCGTAGTCACGTTCGATGCCGACGCATTGCTTGACCATCGTGCTCGACGACCAACTCTGCGATTAGTCGACGGCATAACCACTGAACTCATCTGGCCCACTATCGAAATAAAAGCCGGCTTCGATGAAAACGGACAATCAGTGCTGTTTTTAGTGGGCGACGAACCTGACCATCAGTGGCGGAGATTTTCGAAGGCAGTTATCGCTCTTGCCGATCAGTTCAACGTGAATTACGTCGTCGGCCTCGGCGCTTACCCAACCGCAATGCCCCATACTCGTCCGGCGTCAGTTATTGCCACGTCCACCCAGCAACGCTTTCTTACGCAAATTGGAAGCATTGAAGGGCGAATTGAAGTTCCCGCTGGTGTTTCGTCCGCCATCGAGTTCGAAGCCGGCCAACAAGGTCTCGAAGCATTTTCGTTATGGGCGCAAGTTCCGCATTACGCATCGAACCTTTCATTTCCTGCAGGTTCCGTGGCATTAATTGAAAAAATTCGTGAGCACACCGGTCTCGAATTTCCAGTTGGGAAATTGATTGAAGCTTCGATTGAAGCCAAGCAACACATTGATGCCTTAATCGAAAATAATCCCGAACACGCCGAAATTGTGCGCCAACTCGAAGAGCAGTACGACGCGCAACAAGCGCTTCTACCGCGTATCGATCCTGAAGATGGTGCTGAATTAGTCGCGGAGTTAGAACAGTTCTTGCGCGAACAGGATTAATTGTTGTCGCCGAGTTAGACGACGATGTTCACCAGTTGTGGGGCGCGTACGATGATCTTTTTCGGTGCGCCAGTTAAAAACGGTTGAACTTTGTCGCTCGCCAGCGCCACGGCCTCGGCATCAGCGTCGGAAATTTCGGCGGCCACATCGATGCGATCGCGTACTTTGCCGTTTACCTGTACCACCATCGTGACTGACTCCAAACGCAACATTTCCGGATCCGCAATCGGCCACGCTTGACGATGCACGTCTTTTCCGGTGCGACGTTCATAAAGTTCAGCGGTGATATGCGGTGCCATTGGCGCCATCACCATAAGCAAAGTGTCAATAGCAAACGACAACGTGGCGGCGCGCGGAGTTGCCTTTTGGATGTACTTATAAAGATCGTTAGTGAACTCCATGTACGTCGACACAGCGGTGTTGTAGGACCAACGCTCATAATCCGTCGTTACACGATCAATTAAACGATGAGTCTTTTTCTCAATTTCGATGTCGTCAGCATTCGGCGCGCGATCTTCTTGTTCCGCAACGGCTTCACCAGTTGCAAGTCGCCAAACGCGCTGGAGAAAACGCGAGCAGCCTTCGATGCCCACGCCTTCCCAATCGACATCGTCTTGGGGAGGGCCAACAAAGAGATGCGCCAGACGCAATGCATCGGCACCTTCGACATCCAAAATTTCTTCGGGAGCGACGAGATTGCCTTTCGACTTCGACATCTTGTCGCCACCCAAGCGAATCATTCCTTGGGTGAACAATCGAGTGAATGGTTCACGCATAGATGCCGGGGCGACGCCGAGATCGGCTAACGCTTTGGTGAAAAAGCGGGCGTACATCAAATGCAAAATGGCGTGCTCGACCCCGCCGATGTATTGATCAACCGGCATCCATGAATCGATCGCACTTTGCGAAAATGGCTCGGCATCGTTCCACGGATCACAAAAACGCAGGAAATACCAGGACGAATCGACGAACGTATCCATCGTGTCGGTTTCACGTAATGCTGGCTTCTCACAACGAGGACATGTCGTATGCAAGAACTCTTCGTGCAACCGCAGTGGTGACTCGCCGGTTGGTCGAAATTCAACATCATCGGGTGCAGTGACCGGCAACTGTTCGACAGGTACGGGAACGATTCCGCAATCATCGCAATACACAATCGGAATTGGACAACCCCAGAAACGTTGCCGACTCACCAACCAATCGCGTAAGCGGTAGTTAACCGTTCCCTTACCGATTTCCTTCTCTTCTAAAAATGCGATGGCCGATGCAATCGCTTCGGCTTTGCCCATTCCGTCCATCCAACCGGAATTGATATGCACACCATCGCCGCTGTAGGCCTCGCCTTCCCAATCCTCTGGCGGCGCGATTGTGCGCACGATGGGCAAATTATGGGCCTGGGCGAAATCCCAATCTCGTTGGTCTTCGGCCGGAACCGCCATGATGGCGCCCGTTCCGTAAGTGATGAGCACATAATCAGCCAAATACAACGGCACCGGCTGCTCGGTGAACGGGTTTCGAACATAGGCACCCGTGAAAACGCCACGTTTTTCTAATGCACCTTCGGCCGACAAACGTTCAACATCAGACGCAGCCCGCGCCGTCTGCACAAACGCTTCGACTTCAGCACGTCGATCATTAGTGACAATGACATCCACCAGCGGATGTTCAGGAGCCATGACGGCATAGGTCATACCGAAACTGGTGTCGGGCCGAGTGGTGAAAACATCAATTGATTCACCCGTTAACTCACCATCAGCGGTGCAGACCGGCATCGAGAACTGGGCACCTTCACTGCGACCAATCCAATTGCGTTGCATTGTCTTGACGCGTTCCGGCCAATCGAGTTGATCCAGATCATCAAGCAGTTGTTGGGCGTAATTCGTAATGGCAAAGAACCATTGTTCTAAATCGCGCTTTTCAACGACATCGCCGCTGCGATCGCAAAGGCCATCGGCGGTCACCTGTTCATTGGCCAGCACCGTGGCGCAACCGCTGCACCAATTCACTGGTGCGGTCGAGCGATAAGCGAGGCCTGCTTCGAGAAACTTAAGGAAAATCCATTGCGTCCACTTCATGTATTCAGGCGAATGGCTCTCCACTTTTCGACGCCAGTCGTAGACCGCGCCGATACGCAGAATCGATGAACGCAATTGTTCAATGCGTTCATCGGTGAATTCACGCGGGTGACGACCCGTCTTGATAGCGGCGTTTTCGGCCGGTAATCCGAAACTGTCGAAACCCATTGGCGACAACACGGCGTAACCGTTCATTGTGCGGTAGCGAACAATCAGATCGCCGAAGGTGTAATTGCGCACATGCCCCATATGTGCCGCACCTGAGGGGTACGGATACATACAAAGGGTGTACCAATGCGGTCGCGGATCATCGTTATCGACCTCGTAGGTACCGTCAGTAGCCCAACGCTGTTGCCATTTCCGCTCAATTTCAGTTGGGTTGTACCCGTCAGCCATGGTTTTGATCGTAGGCGACGCAACGATCGGTGATTTTGCCGGAAAGATCTCGGCCGATAAAGTTCCCCGCTGCGGGGCTATAGCTCAGTTGGTAGAGCGCTTCCATGGCATGGAAGAGGCCAGGGGTTCAATTCCCCTTAGCTCCACTCCACCCGCGGGACATCTCGCCAGAGGCGTTCCAAATCATAAAAATCTCTGGTGTCGTTATCGAAGATATGAACGATGACATCGCCGTAATCCATGAGCACCCATTTGCAGTCGTCGAGACCTTCAATACGCTGCGGTTTCGGTCCACCGGCTTCATCGATTGAGCGCTCGATCTCCTCGGTAATCGCACGCACCTGGCGACTATTGGCACCAGAGGTCACGACGAACCAGCCCGTAATGGCGAGCACTTCGCCTACTTCCAAAATGACAGTTTCAGAATCAGTCTTGCTATCGGCGGCGACCGCTATAGCGGTAGGTAAATCAAGGCTGTTGTTCATTTTTTGAGATAGTCCTCACCAAGAATCACCACAATATCGCCAGCCGCATTCGATTTATCGCTCTTCGATAATTTGCCGACGCCCAGAACATCGAGGAACTTTCGGGCTGTCTCTTCTGAAGTTCCGTCGTAATAAATAACTTCTGTCTCTGCGATTCCAAACGACTTGGCATTTCCAATTTTGGCGATTTGTCCGCCGTTCGCCGCCAAAAGCAGCGCCACATCAACACCGTTATTCAATTGACCGGTGCCATCGAGTACACGCATGCGTGGTCGTGAACCGCCACCGTCAGGGAACGGAACAATGTTGGCCACCACACGCGCCGTACCTTCTTCATTGGCTAAAAATCGCGGCGGTTGATTGGGGAACGTCTGACCAGCAGTAATGGGAATGGACTCAACCGACAGTTGCGCAACTCCAAAAGTCGTGATGACGCGACCAATACCGCGATCGACTGGAACATTCAGAAGTTGCGGTGCTTTTTTGTAGGCCGCCGCAAATGCTTTCCAATACTGCTCTTGGCGCAACATGCGATTTACTTCTGGTTCACGCGGTCCGCGGGCAGAAAGAAATGTTGGTGCTTGTTGTGGCGAAACCGTCACTGTTCCTTGAGCGAACAATTGTGCACCCGATGCCGAGCGAACCGGATCCGGAATGGTGAACGTAAGAGACCCAAATGGTTGTTGAACCGATGTGAGTTCAGCGGCAGTGAGAACAATTGACTCCTGGAATCCAAGTTTCACGACACCCGACAAATTTGATGACGTAGCGTCTGCTCCAATCAACTGATACAGATTCCAAATCGGATAGTCACCAAATTCTGTTTTCACCATCAAACCGGGCGGCATAAACAAAAGACCCGTTGAAGATTGTGAGGTTTGAGCATCAATGAACGTTGATGTCACCTGACCCTCAGCATCAAGTTGATACACAATATTTGTGGGCGTGTAATCGACGGCCGCTTCGTAACCAGGTGCGGCCGGATCAGTGACTCGCTTGACTAAATCGCCGTCGGTCGATTGCAAAATTGTGCGAAACCCAAACCACACGAGCAATGGCAGAAGCACAACCGCGCCAATAACGCTGGCGGGAAACCAAAAACTCCAGAAGCGGCCCGAGGACTTTTTTGCCGATGCCGAGGAAACGTTTTGATCATCGCTTTTGCGCGCCGCCGAGCCATTGGCTTTCTTCGACGATTTCTTTTCGTCGGTTTCGCGTTGGTAGTCGGCAACGAGCGCAGCAAAATCGATCTCGCCAGAATTTTCGCTTTCAGCGTTGCCCATACCGTCTCCTCAACATCAACGGTACAACGCCGAATCCATGATGATCTGCGCGACAGCCGGAGGCACAAGACCTGAAAGCGATCCCCCGCTTTGACAGATTGCACGAATCTGCGATGAAGACAGATCAATCGGTTCCATTTCGACAGTGAGGATCGTCCATTCATCACTTAGCAACGACAGTTGTTCGTTGAGCAATTCACCGCTGGCACGCGTTACGGCCACCACGTCAACCATCGGCGCCAATTCAGACGCGCGATGCCACGTTGGTAGTCCCGCTGCTGCATCCGCTCCAACAATGAGGTAAATCTCAGGCGGCTGGCCGTGACGCCAAAGTCCGTTAGGAGCAAGCAATTGCTCAACGGTATCGATGGTGAACGAGTCTCCCCCGCGTTGAATTTCTTGGTCATCCACAACAAAGGTTGATTCGTTTGCCAACAACGCCTTCACCATTTCTAAACGAATGGATGCATCCGAAATAGAACGTTGATCAACTTTCTGCCACGGTCGATTCGCCACGACAAAGCGAACCTCATCCAACTTCATCGCCTCTTGCACAGCATGAGCCACGGCTAGGTGACCCCGATGCGGAGGATCAAAAGTGCCACCATAAAGACCAATGCGTAAGGGGCCGGTCTGGCCGGTGGACGTCATGGCCGCAGCATAGAAGCCAATAAGGGATCACCTTCGGGAAAAGACCGAATACCGGTGACCGAAGTCACCAGCATTTCGGGAACAAGAAAGAGCCCTTTGGCGGTTTCACTACATGACGCCCCCCGCTAGAAGCGGGTCGAGGGTACGGCAAGGAGAGAGTTATGAGTGATTCAGTAGGTCAGTATCTCAACGAGATCGGTCTGGTTCCGCTGCTCACCGCTATGGAAGAGCGTGAACTTTCTCAAATCATTGAAAAGGGCGCGCAGGCTGCAGCCAAAATCGAAAACGGCGAACGTTCAATCGAATTGCAACGTGATGTCCGCAATGCCGCTGCCGCAAAAGACCGTTTCATTCGCGCCAATCTTCGTTTAGTTGTCAGCGTTGCCCGTCGCTACCCACTTCCTCCCGGCATGGATCTTCTTGATTTAGTGCAAGAAGGAAACATCGGATTGGAACATGCCGTTGACAAGTTCGACTGGCGTAAAGGCTTCAAGTTCTCAACGTATGCAACGTTCTGGATTCGTCAAGCAATTGGTCGTGCGCTTGATCAAAAGGCATCGCTCGTTCGTTTGCCCGGTGATAAATCAGCTTCGTTGCGCGCCGCGCTGCGCCAAGTTTCAGGCAATGGCGATGAACTCGATTCGGAACACGCGCTGCTCCATCGCCTCACCACGCCGACCTCACTTGATCGCACCATTGGTGAAGACGATTCCAATGAATTAGTCGACATCATTCCCGACACCCTTCCCACTCCGGAAGATGTTGTGATGGAACAGTTCGATCACGAAATGATCGGATCGCTGCTTGGCGTCCTTGATCCCCGTGCTCGCCGTGCCGTTGAACAGCGTTATGGCCTGCAAGATGGCCGTCGTCGCTCCTACCGAGAAGTTGGCGACGAACTGGGTGTCACAGCCGAAGCGGCACGTCGCCTGGTAAAGCGCTCCATGAACTTGGTTCGTGAAAAGGCTGCCGACGTCATTGAAATCGGCCTTTAAGCGCTGTAGTGACGCTCGCAAAAAACTCGCTTTGCGATAACTAGCGCTCTCTACCATTCTTAACGCCTGTGAATTGGACTCCTTCCTCTTGGCGATCGCTGACGGCTGCTCAGCAACCGCAATGGCCCGATAGTGCTGCCCTGCAAGATGTAGAGCAGCGTTTGGCTGCCATGCCGCCGTTGGTCTTTGCCGGAGAAGCCCGCAACCTGACTGCCGATCTTGCCCGTGTGGCACGCGGTGAAGCATTTCTTTTACAAGCGGGTGATTGCGCCGAATCATTTGATGCCTTTAAGGCTGATGCGATTCGCGACAAGTTAAAAGTCATTCTGCAAATGGCTGTCGTACTTATGTATTCATCCGGGGTTCCCGTGGTGAAAGTTGGACGTATCGCCGGTCAATTCGCGAAACCGCGCAGTGCCGATACTGAAACGATTGACGGCGTTGAATTGCCCTCGTTCCGCGGGCACATGGTGAACGATATTGATTTCACCGCTTCGGCGCGCGTTGCCGATCCGGAACGTCTCATCGTTGCTTACCAACAATCAGCCGCCACTCTTAATTTGGTGCGTGCCTTCACAAAGGGCGGTTTTGCAGACCTTTCGCGTGTGCATGCATGGAATCAAGAATTTGTGGCCACCAGTGCTGAAGGTCAACGCTATGAGGAAGTTGCGCATGGAATTGACCGTGCGCTTCAGTTCATGAGTGCTTGCGGAATTTCATCGCAAACGGCACCGCAATTACATACGGTCGATATCACCACGAGTCATGAAGCGTTAATTCTCGAATACGAAGAAGCGTTAACGCGCCAAGATTCAATCACCGGCCAGTGGTACGACTGCAGCGCGCATATGTTGTGGATCGGTGAACGCACTCGCCAACTCGACGGCGCGCATATTCATTTTCTTTCTGGCGTCGGCAATCCAGTCGGGTGCAAAGTCGGACCTTCAATGTCAGTCGACGATGTCTTGGCCCTTTGTGAAGCATTGAATCCCGAACGCATCCCTGGTCGCCTCACTCTCATCACTCGCATGGGCGCCGACAAAATCGAAGAAGGTCTGCGTCCTCTGCTCGCCGCCACCCGTGATGCCGGCCATCCAGTGGTTTGGGCATGTGATCCGATGCACGCCAATACCTTCACTGCCCCGAGCGGCCGTAAGACTCGCCATTTCGACGATGTCCTGCGTGAGATCGCCGGTTTCTTCGCGGCCCATAAGGCCGAGGGAACTTGGCCGGGCGGTGTCCATATCGAATTAACCGGCGATGACGTCACCGAATGCTTGGGTGGCGCCGAAGAAATCCTCGATGAGCACCTGGGCGACCGTTACGAGACCATGTGCGATCCCCGCCTCAATGCCCGCCAATCGCTTGATTTGGCCTTCCGTGTGGCCGAGTTACTACAGGGCTCCTAAGCGGCTCAACAACTCAATCAATTCTTGACCGATTCGGTCGACAATAGAGTTCAGTTCATGTAAATTATGACCTACTAACTCAGGAATTGCTGCTCCCCCAAATGACTGCTTTCGCGGTCGGCGGCATTCTCAGGTGCACCCCATGACTGAAATTCTTCCCGAATCTCTTGACGTTTCGTTCTCTGAAGATGGTTTCACCATCGACATTGATCCCGAAGCGGCTGCCGATATCGCAAAATTCGAAGAGCAACTCGCACGCTTTTTAAGTGGCGAACTCGATGAAGACGTGTTCCGCGTTTTCCGATTAAACAACGGCATCTACGGTCAACGTCAAGGCGGATTCAATCAAATGATCCGCATCAAAGCTCCGTTCGGAACCATCACCGCACAACAACTTGATCGCTTTGCGTCAATCGCTGATGAATACTCACGTGGTTGGGGACATCTCACTACGCGCCAAGCCGTTCAATTCCATTATGTGCAGTTACAACGCGTTCCTGAGTTACTGCGTGAGATCGCGTCGGTTGGTCTCACCAGTCGCGAGGCGTGCGGCGACACTGTGCGCAATATTCAGGCTTGCCATTTGGCGGGTGCATGCCCTTCCGAAGTTCTAAACGTCACCCCGTGGGCTGATGCCGCCTTCCATCATTTTTTGCGTAATCCATTAGGTCAACGTTTACCGCGAAAATTCAAAATCAATTTTTCCGGTTGCGCCACCGACTGCGGTCAAGCAATGTTCAACGATGTTGGCGTTGTCGCTGCGACCCGCACCAACGATGACGGCACAATCGAATCTGGTTTCCGCGTGTATATCGCTGGCGGCTTAGGGGCTAATCCGCATCCGGCACTTGCCCTTGAACCATTCACCACCAAAGAAGAATTGCTTCCCACTATCGAAGCCTGCTTGCGGGTCTTCGAACAACAAGGAAATCGCGATAACAAATTACGAGCCCGTATGAAGTGGCTTGTCGACAATCTTGGCTTTGAAGAAGTTCAGCGCAAGGTCATGCAAAGCCGGAAATTCCTTTTGGCTTCTTCATCGTGGCCCGGCGGTATTCCCGAAGTTGTGCAACGCGACGGTGATGCACCGGCTGGTCGCGTCAGCGATGGTCCGGTTACACAAATGGGACAAGGAACACCTGTCACGTTGCGACGCCCGGGAGCGTTTGCTCGCTGGGAAGATTCCAATGTCATTCGTGGCACGGCCAATGGAACAGTGTCAGCCATTGCCTATGCCCGTCTCGGTGATGTCACCTCAGCGCAATTCCGTGGTTTGGCCTCCATCATTCGCGAGTTTGGCGTAGATGTTCGTCTCACTAACCGCCAGAACTTCGCCTTGCGTAATTTGCGTGAAGACCAACTGCCACTTCTTTTCGAGCGTTTAACCGAATTAGATATGGCGTCGCCTTCGGCTGAACTAGTGAGCGATGTTGTGGCGTGCCCGGGTGCCGATACCTGCAACTTGGCCGTAACGCAATCACGTGGTTTGGCTGACGCCATCGGCGAAGCGTTGCAAAAAGAAGGCTTGGCTGAAGTTGGTGGCTTACGAATCAATATTTCGGGCTGCACCAATTCATGCGGACAACACCATGTGGCCGATATTGGTTTCCATGGTGCCGAACGTCGGGCGCACGGCAAAGCAGCACCGGGTTACACCATGCTGCTCGGTGGATTTGTCGGTGATGAAAAAGTTGAATTCGGCGAACGCGCAACTCGCCTACCCGCGAAGGCTGTGCCGGAAGCGGTGGTACGGGTTGTTCGACAATTCGACAATGAACGTCAAGAAGGCGAATCATTCCGTCAATGGATTGATCGTCGCGGCGGCGTTTCAGTTTTAGGTAAAGAACTAAAAGAACTCGACGTCTTCCCGACTCCGGAAGAGAATCCCGATTTCTACGTGGATTATGACGAAACCGGACCGTACGTGGCTGAGATTGGCGAGTCGGAGTGTGCAACATGAGTCTGACCAATCTTTCCGTACCGGAATTCAGCGATAAGGAACTGGCTGAGTTCAGCGAAGAATTCGAATCCTGGTCCTCGGAGAAAATCATTCAGTGGGCGGTTGATACGTTCGCGCCCCACTTAGCGCTTACCGCATCAATGACAGATGCCGTGGTGATCGATCTAGCCACCAAAGTGTTCCCAGCAATTGAAGTTGTCTTCATCGATACCGGTTACCACTTCCCCGAAACACTCGAAACGGTTGAGCGCGTGCGTCAACGTTACGGACTCAATCTGCGCATGATGACTGTCGCGCTTCAAGACGAACCGCTTTGGCAAGCCGATCCGGAAAATTGCTGTTCTGCAGTCAAAGTGGGCCAACTCGATCGTGCCCTTTTAGGTAAGGCCGCATGGATGAGTGGTTTGCGTCGAGCGGAAGCCGACTCACGCGTGAAAGCACCCATCATCGCTCGAGACTTACGTGGCCTCATCAAAATCAATCCGATTGCGTTATGGAGCGATGAAGATGTTGCGGCGTACATCGAGGAAAACAACATCATTGTGAATCCGCTGCTGCACGATGGCTTCACCTCAATTGGTTGTCAGCCCTGCACCCAACGTCCCACCGATCCCAACGATCCGCGTAGCGGTCGCTGGGCGGGCACGGCAAAAACCGAATGCGGTTTACATTCGATGTAAGAGCAAGCGGCGCACTACGGCGCCGAACTACTCAAGCACTTCGACAAATTTTTCCAATTGCCGCAGATTGCGACATTCGTAGACACCTTCAGTGAAGGTGCCGTATTCGCTCACAATTGAATCGCCGGTGTCCCAATAGGCGCGCGGCTCAGGATTCAACCAATACACGTGACGAGCCTTCTTTTGCACTTCCTTGACGACCCAGGCTTGGGATGCGTGATAGTTGTTGCGAGCGTCGCCAAGAATTAACACCGTGGTTTTGGGACCAACGTCGCGTCCGTAATTTTCCCAGAACACTTCAAAAGCATGTCCATAATCGGAATGTCCATCCACCCACACCACATCGGCTTCGGTATTTACGCGATGAATTGCGGCGGAAATATCTTCAACGCCTTCAAAATATCGAGTGACTTCGTCGAGGCCATCAATAAACACAAAGGCGCGCACCCGCGAGAACTGATTGGAGATGGCATAGACCAATTGCAAAGTGAAGCGGGCGAACGCAGCCACCGAACCAGAAATATCGGCGATAACGAAAATTTCGGGTTTCGCCGGACGCGGATACTTGAATTTAGGTTCGACCGGTACGCCGCCATAACTGAGGGAATTACGCACGGTATTGCGAAAATCAAGCGGACCTTTACGACCATGACGACGTTTGCGCGCTAACCGCACTGCCAGTTTGCGAGTTAGCGGGTAAATCGCCTTGCGTAATCCAACGAGTTCTTCGCGATTGGCATGCATGAAATCGATATCTTCGGGTAACGGCTTCCGCAACGTTTTGGCCATTGCCTCCACGCCGCGGTCGGCCACTAACCGACGTCGAATATCCGATTCGATTTCTTTTTTCAATTTGTCGATACGCGATTCGTATTCATCGCGTTCGAGTCGTTCTTCTAAAGATGTAAGTGGCGATGGCGAATCTTGTTGCGCCTGTTCCATCAATCGTTCCAGCACACCCTCTAGATCGAGATTGCGCAGCGTGCGATACAAGTAATAGGTGCCGCCTACCGGTCGCCCTGGTTCCATACCGGCGAAACGAGTGACTGCTTGTCGAGCCAGCGCCCGCATCAACGCGTCATCACCGTTCTTCAAAGCAGAAAAGAGCATTTCGGCCATTTGTTCCGGTGAGAGCGCTTCCCCACCGCCACCGCCGGCTCCAGCGCCTTGAGTTTCAGGATTCATCATGGCGTCGTCGGCATCATCAACGCTGACGTCGGCATCTCCGCTTAGCGAATACTGCTTACCGCGTAACGAGAAGTACACCTCAAAGACGGTTTCGAAGGCACGCCAATGAGCGTTGTTCTTCACCAAGGTGGCGGCTAACGCGTACTTAAACGCATTGCGATCCTCGATCGGGATATGACAGATCGCTTCCATAGCGTCCAAATTTTCGGTGAGACTTACGGGCAGACCGGCATTACGCAGTTCGGTAATGAAGCCTGCGAGTAACTCAAGCATTCCCGCATCGGACGATGTCGCGGTCATGTGCGCACAACACCTGGTTTCTTGGTTTGATCGCTGGAAAGTTCTTTCGTGGCTTTCGCAATATCCGATTGATACTTCAACAAGATATTGAGCGTCTCCACTGCTTCTTCTTCAGTAATGGAATCGACACCCAAAAGCAACAGCGTGCGAGCCCAATCGATGGTTTCGGAAACCGAAGGAGCCTTTTTCAGTTCCAACTGACGAATCGATCGCACAATACGAGCGATTTGATCAGCCAAATTGTCGGTAATGCCCGGCACTTTGGTGAGCACGATTTCTTTTTCACGATCCATCGTCGGATAGTCGATATGCAAAAAGAGACAACGACGCTTTAACGCTTCGGAAAGTTCACGAGTGTTGTTCGAAGTGAGGAACACCATCGGAATTTGCTGAGCGCCGATCGTGCCTAATTCCGGAATCGAAACTTGATAGTCGGAGAGCACTTCTAACAAAAGCGCTTCGGTTTCAATTTCGACACGATCAACTTCGTCGATCAACAACACAACCGGCTCGGTGGCACGGATGGCTTCGAGCAACGGACGAGTGAGCAAAAACTCATCAGAGAAAATGTCGTCTTCGATATCTTCCCAAGATCCTTCGCTATTACGTTCGGCTTGAATGCGCAGCAATTGCTTTTTGTAATTCCATTCGTACAGTGCCTTTGATTCGTCAAGGCCTTCATAACACTGCAGACGAATTAAGCGAGCGCCCAAAATCTCGGCCACTGATTTGGCCAACTGGGTCTTGCCGGTTCCGGCTGGTCCTTCCACCAAAATCGGCTTGCCTAAACGGTCGGCCAAAAAGACAACCCCAGCAATTGCGTCATCGGAGAGATAGTCAACATCCCGCAATCGTGTTTTCACTGATGCTGGGGTTTCGAAGCGATAATCCATTCGACGACAGTACCGGCTAGGCGGTCGTCAATAGGAACTCATTACCTCAGCCTCGGGTCTGCCCTGTGCCTCGAACCACGAATTTGGCGGTAGTCAACTGGGCCAGACCCATTGGTCCACGGGCGTGCAACTTCTGGGTAGAGATACCGATTTCGGCTCCGAAGCCGAATTCCTCGCCATCGACAAAACGAGTGGAAGCGTTCACCAATACTGCCGCCGCATCGACCTTTTGGCAGAAGGTTTCAGCCGCATCGAATGAGCGCGTGATGATCGCCTCGGAATGTCCTGAACCGTTTTGCGAAATATGAGCAATGGCCTCATCAAGTGAGTCAACAACACCCACTGCCAAGATCAAATCAAGAAATTCGGTTGACCAATCGTCGGCTGTGGCCGCCAGGGCATTGGGCAAATACGCCCGCGCCCGCTCATCGGCGCGCAACTCCACTCCCTCGAGAACAGTTATGAGTCGAGGCAGGAACTCGGCCGCCACATCGGCATGCACCAACAAGGTTTCGGCGGCGTTGCACACCGATGGGCGCTGCATCTTGGCATTTTTGATGATGTTGCTGGCCATTTCCAGATCAGCATCGGCATGCACATAAATATGACAATTACCGTCGCCGTCAATCACATAAGGAACAGTGGCGTTTTCCAAAATTGAAGCAATCAGCGACGGACCACCACGCGGAATTAAACAATCGACGTAATCGCGTTGCTGCATGAATGTCACGGCGGCTTCGCGCGACGTGTCCTCCACTAACACCACCGAATCAACGGGAAGACCAGTGCTCGCAATGGAAGTTCGCAACACTTCAGCGATGGCAATGTTCGAATCAATTGCACCCGATGAACCGCGCAGGAATGCCGCATTGCCCGATTTCAAACAAAGTCCGGCCGCGTCAGAAGTGACGTTAGGGCGGTTCTCATAAATGATGGCGATGACACCAAGCGGTACGCGCACGCGCGAAATCTTTAAACCGTTCGGCCGCACCCAGCCGTCAAGCACCTCACCTACAGGATCGGCCAACGCGGCCACTTGACGTAAACCGTTCGCCATCGAAACAATTCGCTTTTCATCCAGTCGTAAACGATCAATAACGGTTGGCGAAACACCTTCTGATTCGGCGCGCTGACAATCGCGTTGATTGGCGGTAAGGATCGCATCGGTAGCGTTTTCAAGACCGGTCGCTGCCGTTAACAGAGCATCGTTCTTCTGCAATGTTGAGGCCGTCGCCAGAACACGAGACGCTTCTTTGGCACGGCGACCCAGTTCTGCCATTGGTGGAAAGGATGCAGACGCTCTACTCATAATTGGCAGAGTAGTAGGTTGAAGTGCGAATGGTTTCGCCCAGATCCTCTTCTCAGTTGGCGCGATCCAGCGCCGTGGTTGCCGTTGGCACGGGGTTGAGCCGACTCACCGGTTTCTTACGGGTTGCCGTTGTGGCTTGGGCGATCGGTGCTTCTGCATTAGCCGAGGCGTACAACTTGGCGAACAACACACCCAATCTGCTTTATGACTTAGTCCTCGGCGGCGTTTTATCGGCCACGTTGGTGCCAGTCGTCATTGATGCATTTGATCGCAATGACAAAAAAGGAATCTCGGCCATCACAACGGTGGTCACCGTTTTGCTGCTTATCGCCACCGTTATTGCAGTAGCGATTTCGCCAATCATTATTTGGCTCTACAACCTTGGTGCGGATCAACAACAGGCAGACACACAACACGATGTTGCGGTACCGCTCTTGATGTTGTTCGCACCGCAAATTCTTTTCTACGGACTGACGGCAGTGGCCACGGCATTTCTTAACGCTAAGCGTAAGTTCGCCGCCGCCGCATTCGCACCTGTGGTCAACAATGTGGTGGTCATTGCCCTCTTCATTGGCATCGTGGCGTGGTTCGGCTCCGGCAATGTCACATTCGATGAGGTCGCTTCAAATACGTCGCTGCTTTTAGTGATGGGCATCGGCACCACACTGGGTATTGCTGCTATGGCTGCAGTTTTATGGCCTGCGTTGAAACGCGCCCATATTCCAATTGGTTGGAATTTCGATTTCCGCCATCCATCGGTGGTGGCCATTGCCAAACTTTCTGGTTGGACGTTCGGTTATGTCATCACCAACTTGATCACCTATGCGATCTTCCAAATTCTCGCCAATGGCAATGATGGCGTCACTATTTACGCCTATGCCTGGATCTTTTTCCAAGTCCCTTACGGTCTCTGGACAGTTTCGGTAATGACCGCCTACACGCCCGAACTGGCCCAATTACATAGCCAAGGATCGCAGAAAGAACTTTCAGAAAAGTTTTCTGCTGGACTTCGCCTTATCTTCGTTGTTGTTTTACCGGCAACTGTTTTGATGGCGTTGTTGTCGCAACAAATTGTGGATGTGGTGTTACAGCACGGACAGTTTGATGCGGCTTCAGCTGATACCACCGGCAACACATTGGCCGCGCTTGTCATTGGGCTTCCGGCATTTTCGCTATTCCTTTATGTCGCCCGCGGTTTCACTTCGCAAAAAGACACACGCACACCATTCATTTTGAATGCTGCGCAATCGGTCATTGCCATTGCCTTGGCATTTCTTTTAGTGCGTGAATTTGGCGTGGTGGGAATAGCGGCCGCTGGAACCATTGGCTATGTCGTGCTTAGCCTCATTGCCATTGGCGTATTGGATCGCCGCATTGGAGCAATCTTTGCCAAGCGAACACGGGAAACGCTTTTGAAAATTGTCGTCGCCTCAGCGTTATTGGCCGGTGTCGTCATAGTTTTGCGCCAACTCACCACTGACTTGCCCAGTCTTTTTGTGCTTGCACTTTGCGGAGTGGTTGGCGCGATCATCTACTTCGTCGCCTTACATCTGTTACATGTCAGCGAAGTGCGCCAAATTGTCGCCCGCTTCAAGCGTTAATTAACGCGGCACCATCACCAAATCATCAACATGAATCACTAATGACTCTGCTGATTTCGCGCGTAGTTCATTGGCCGAGCAACGAACCAAACCTTTAGCGAAAACTTCACCGGAACTATCGCAAACTTCAACCGCATCATTGGCCGAAAAATCACCATCAATGGCAACGATGCCAGGCGCTAACAATGAAGCACCCTTCGTAGTGAGAGCGCGCACTGCCCCATCATCGACGCGCAGTTTTCCTTTGGAGCCAACAGCGAAGGCAATCCAAAGTTTGCGTGCCGGAAGCGAAACCGGACGCGGTTGCACCACCGTGCCTACGGAGCGGTCGGCCAGAGCATCGGAGAGCACTTCGGGGCGATGAGCCGCAGCAATCACGGTTTTGACCCCTGACCAGGCCGCTAAACGGGCTGCAGCCAATTTGGAGGCCATTCCCCCGCTGCCACCAGCCGTGCCCGGACCACCCACATTGGCCTCGAGTTCACGATCCAGATCAACAATTTCGGCGATCAACGACGCATTGGGATCGCGCCGCGGATCGCTGGTGAGCACACCATCGGTATCAGTGAGCAGCACTAATAAATCGGCATCAACTAAATGCGATACCAATGCCGCCAGCCGATCGTTGTCACCGAAACGGATTTCATCATCAGCCACCGCATCGTTTTCATTCACGATCGGAACAACCCCAAGTTCGCATAAACGTTGCAATGTTCCGCGCGCTTGGAGGTATTGCTTCCGCTCCACAAAATCCAACGGCGCCAATAACACTTGACCACAAACCAACGAATGTTGCGCCAGCGCGTCGCTATAGGTTTTCATCAGTTGCGATTGACCGACCGCAGAGACCGCCTGCAATGTGCGCGCATCACTCGGACGCTGCGCGCCACCTAAACCTAAAAGCGGAAGACCGGCACCAATGGCACCGCTGGTAACAATTACCACTTGGTGTCCGTCTTGGCGCGCTAAAGCAACCTCGGCACAAAGTTTGCCGATGGCATCGGTGCGGATGGCGCCCTCTTCATCAGTCAGCGATGACGTTCCGATTTTTACAACCACGGTCAAGGTCGTACTCATTGTTTGACCTCAAGGCGCATTAGTCCTCCTCGTATTCAAACGAGAGTGAACCAATATGAACGGTGTCGCCGAATTGCGCACCCGCTTTGGCTAACGCTTTATCGACGCCAAGTTTTTTCAAACGCATATGGGCGTAATCAAGCGCTTCCAAATTGGTGAGATCACTCAGCGCCACAGCGCGTTCGGCCGAACGTCCATGCACGGTGAACGAACCGTCATCGTTTTTCTCGATGCGAATGCCTTCGGCTACCGGGCGATGAACGATAAATCCTTCAACGACTGGTTCTTCTTGACGAGCATTGCGCACGGCATCGGCCATCTTGCCGGTGAGTTCCGCCAAATTGGTTTGCTGAACCGCAGAGATCACCACATCAAAATCAATTTCTTTGCATTTTTCTTGCAAGGTTTCTTCGTCTATGAGATCGGAGCGCGAGCCCACAACAATTGACGGACGTTCGAGAAGTTCGGGGCGGTATTCGCCAACTTCGTGACGTAAAACTTCGAGTTGTCGCTTGGGCGACACGTCGGAAGCTAAATCAATGAGATAGGCCAACACGCGCGCTCGCTCAATATGACGCAAAAAACGCAGACCGAGTCCTTTACCTTCGGCAGCACCTTCGATAAGTCCGGGAATGTCGGCGACAACAAATTCGGCATCAACGATGCGCACGACACCCAAATTGGGTTCCAGCGTCGTAAAGGGATAGTCAGCGATTTTTGGTTTGGCCGCAGAGATGACTGAGATCAATGTCGACTTGCCCACATTGGGAAAGCCAACGAGCGCCACATCGGCCATCAATTTCAATTCCAAATTCAGCCAACGTTCTTCTCCAACTTCACCTTGTTCGGCAAATGAAGGAGCGCGGCGACGGTTGGAAAGAAAACGAGCATTTCCTTTTCCGCCGCGTCCGCCGGCTGCGCCTAACCAGCGATCACCATGATGAACGAGATCGGCCAATACCGTTCCATCACGGTCGAGAACCACCGTTCCCTCGGGAACGTGCACGAAGAGATCATCAGCGGCGGCACCATGTTTTTTCTTGCCTTGGCCGTGGGTGCCATTCGCCGCCCGTCGATGAGGGTGATCACGGAAAGCCAAAAGTGAGGCCACATTGCGGTCGGCCACCAGCCAGACATCGCCACCACGGCCGCCATCGCCGCCGTCAGGGCCGCCTTTGGCCACATGGGCTTCTCGTCGGAATGCCACGCAACCGGCGCCACCATCGCCGCCTCGCACATTTAATTGGCACTCATCGACAAACCCAGACACAGAAACAAACTAGTGCGCCGTGGTTGTCATACCCGCCTGAGAAACTAGGGACATGGAAAATTCCGGCCAGATCAGCGATCAACCACTCTCGCCGCGCGCCCAGCAGTGGGCCGCAACGATGGGCGGTCATCCCTTATCGTCGTTTTCTCGTAGCGCACATAGCAGCGTAGGTGCCCCTGTTTTTGTTGATCGTCTTTCTCGTCGTGAAGATCGTGAAGAAGCACAAGCGGCGTCTTTGGCCGAAGGTGCAACATTAGCCGTTGGCGCAGGTAATCGAGCAACCGAAGAGTCACCCGATCCTTATCGCACCTGTTTCGAGAGAGATCGCGATCGCATCTTGCATAAGTCGCATGCCTTTCGCCGTCTTTCCGGAAAAACCCAAGTTTTCATTTTTCCTGATGACCACACGCGCAATCGACTCACCCATGCACTCGAAGTAGCGCAAATATCGGTGGCCTTGGCTCGCGCTCTTCATCTCAATGAAGCATTGGCCGAAGCAATTGCACTTGGTCATGATTGTGGTCATGGCCCTGGTGGTCACGCATCTGAAGATGCATTCGCTCCCTATCTCACGGATGGGTTCGATCATGCTGTGTGGGGCGCTGATGTCGCACTCGCCAATCTCAATCTCTGTGAAGAAACACTCGACGGCATTCGCAATCACTCATGGTCACGCCCAGTTCCCGCCACTCCCGAAGGTGAAGTTGTGAGTTGGGCTGATCGCATTGCCTATGTTTGCCACGACTTTGAAGATGCCATGACATCGCAACTTGTTTCTATCGATGATCTCTCTTCCGATGTCATTGCCGAAATCGGACTCACGCGGGGCGACTGGATCGATTCCTTTCTTGAAGGTGTCATTGTTGGCACGTTGGCCAGTGGTCATATCGCAATGCAAGATGCCAAGGCACAAGCATTGGCCGCGTTCCGTAAAACCAATTACGAAAAGATCTATCTGCGTCCCGAATCACGCCAACAAGGCCAAGCTGTTGTGCGTGTCCTGCAAGCGCTTGTTGATTTTGCCTCAGCCAACCCTCAAGCCTGTGGGCTGACGGTGCCCGATCAACCTGAGGTGTTCATCGATCCCCAAAGTCCCGAGGCCCTTCGGGCAGCAGTTGAATGGGTGGCCGGTATGACTGATCGCTATGCCTGCCGTATGGCGGTGACGCATTTAGGTTGGCCTACCGATCAATTGCCTCGCGGTTTGGATGGACGCACGTCGTTCTGATTGCGGGTTACGTCGCACATTCGACGTTCTTCTTTGCCACACTTAGTTCATCGTTACTCGTCGACTATCAACGAACGCAGTTGTTGCCATAAGCGTGGTGGCGTTCTTTTATGGCGTCGTTCCACTACTTATTTGGATTGGTGGTGGCGGACTTTATGACCTTGGACCAGGCGCAGGTTGGTACGAAACATGGGTCTCTCTTTCACAACTCACTGGCCTCATCGCAACTCTTTGCGCGTTGGTGGGATTGTTCTGTATTGCGCGAGTGTTCGGTAACTCTGTTGGCATTGATCGTTTATTTCGCTGGCACGGTTTGCTCGGTGGCGCAATGTGTGTGGCCTTAGGGCTGCATATTGCGACGTCATTAATTGCATGGAGTGATGACGTTGGATTTGCGGCCGCACTTAGCGATCTCACTGGGCGGCAATCATTCATGGCATTGGCCACCGTGGCGGCGCTATTCGTTTTTATCGTGGCGCTTTCATCGATGCGCAGTCTGCGGCGTTCAATGGATTACGAAACGTGGTACTACCTCCATCTCTGCGCTTATTTCGCTATTGCCTTCGCACTTCCCCACTCGTTGCAACTCGGCAATGACTTCTCAGCAACCTGGACTTGGTGGTACTGGATTGCATTGCATGTGGTGGCCGCCGCCGCAGTGGTGATCTCACGATGGGGTCGCACTGTTTGGGCCACATTGCGGCCGTGGAAGGTGAGCGCAACCCAACCGCTGAATTCGACCACCACTGAGATCATTCTTGAATCGCCAGCGCCCATCCGCGCCCAGGCTGGACAGTTCGCCTTTCTGCGGCCTCTAGCGCGCGATTTATGGTGGAAATCCCATCCCTATTCGTTCTCTGAACTTTCAGAAAACCGATTTCACATCACGGTAAAACAACGCGGCGATTCATCGTCCGATTTTCTGCACTTACAACCGGGAACCAAAGTGGCGGTAACCGGCCCATTTGGTTCGCTCACGGTCGCATCGCTTGATCCCCAACGACGAGTGATTTTTCTTTTCGGCGGCGTTGGCATGACGATTGCTCGTCCCCTTTTGCGCGACTTACCTACTGACATCCCTATGGGCGATGCACCAATTGTGTTCTTACGCGCCCATCGCAATGAAGATCTTGTGCACTACGACGAAATTGAAGAACTCGTAAAAGCCCGTAATGGCCGACTCTTTAACCTTGTTGGTTCACGGCGCTTGTTTACCAACCCATTCTCCGCCAATGAACTTTCAACCATCATCAGCGATGCCGAAAACCGTCAAGCATTGTTATGCGGGCCTGATTCTCTTTTGGCGGCCGCTCGCCGAGGGCTGCTCGATCTTGGAATCGAAAAGAACCATCTTCATTTTGAGCGGAGTTGGTGGTGATGAAATTCGCCAAACGAATTGCTCCCGCCATATTGGCGCTAATTGCCGGCCTGGGAATTTTGCGTTGGCTAGATAGACCCCAACAAATTTCGTCCGACGCTAACGCCGATGGAAAAGCAGAAATTGGCGATCAGTCAACCAGTCCTGATTGCCGCAACGAACTTCGATTTCTTGAAGGTAAGAAAATCGAAACCCGATTTGGTCCAGTGCAAGTCATTGGATCGGTTACGTCCAATGGTTTGCTTTGTTCTGTTACGGCCGTTAATTATCCAACCAGCGACCGACGTTCCGAATCAATAAGTCGCACCTCTTTGCCGTTGCTCAATGTCGCGGCATTAGAAGTTTCGTCCGCCAACTTTGACGCGATTTCCGGTGCCACCTATACCTCTGATGGTTACAAGGAATCGCTGCAATCACTTCTGGATCAGCAATGAAGGTCACCACGTTTTCCACTATGGGCACGATGTTGTCGGTGACAGTGCCGACACAACTTTCCGCGCTGGCCCAAAATGCAATCCTTAATCGCTTGGACGATATTGAAAACCAGTTTTCGCTTTATCGACCGCAAAGCACGCTTTGTCGTCTCAATCGCCATGAACAGCCACTTCTTGACGAAGAGTTTTTGTCGGTAGTAGCGACCGCCAATGACCTTGTATTGCAATCGAACGGCGCGTTCTCAATTGCAACCAACAACGGTCTTGATTTGAACGGCTATGTCAAAGGTTGGGCAATTGAACAAGTTGCTCAACTGCTCTGCGGATACGGATATGAAGATTTCATTTTGTGCGCTGGTGGCGATATTTCGTTCCGAGGCCAACCCGATAATGCCGATAGTTGGCGCATCGGTATCGAAAACCCGTTAAATCCACGGCGACCGCTGTTTGCTTTGGAGTTCGCCTCCCCCTCGCAATGGAGCGTCGCCACCTCTGGTCTTTATCGACGCGGCGAACATATTCGCAATGCTCACGACTTGCTATCCGTCACCGTGGTGGGAAGAGAAATCACTCTTGCCGATGCTTATGCGACGACAATTATGGCAATGGGAATTGAAGGTTTGGCCTGGATAAAAAATTGCGATGGGTATGAAGCCATCGCAATTTCGAAAAACTATGAGGTTGTTATGTCCGAAGATTTCGGACAAGCCTTTTCAGTCGGGCAATACGTCGACGAGTTTGCGGCCCTTGCGTGAGCCAAACTTGACCTTGCCATCCACTAACGAAAACAGCGTGTCGTCTCCGCCCTTGGCGACGTTTTCGCCCGGGTGAATACGAGTGCCGCGTTGACGGACGAGAATCGTGCCTGGTCGCACAACCTGGCCGTCAAAACGCTTTACGCCGAGACGCTTACTTTGTGAATCGCGACCGTTTCGTGTTGAGCCGCCGCCCTTTGTCTTTGACATGGTGCGCTACCCCTTCTTGATCGCAGTGATTTCGATAGTGGCGTAACGCTGACGATGTCCCCAACGTCGACGTTCATTCGCCTTGGACTTGTAGGTAAAGCCGATGATCTTCTTGCCTTTGGTTTCGCCCACAACACGAGCCGTCACTGACGCCTTGGCCAGTTGGGTTGGTGTTGCCAGCACGGTGTCACCATCGACAACGAGAACTGGGGTGAGGGTTACTTCTTCGGCGTCGCCGAGGCGCTCAACGTCGAGACGTTGACCTTCCTCAACTCGATATTGCTTTCCACCGGTTTGGATCACGGCATACATAGGGACGAGATCCTATCGGGCGGCGGGCATTGGTCCAAATACTGGCGCTGGGGCCCGCTTCGAGCCCCCTGCCAATCGACTCAGACCAGAAGATTCGGGTCGATTGTCACACCACGACCCTCGCATTCGGGACACTCTTGCGAAAATGATTCGAGCAGCCCTTCCCCAATGCGTTTACGGGTCATCTCCACCAAGCCGAGTTCGGAGATATCAAAAACTTGAGTACGCGTCTTGTCCCGAGCTAGCGCATCTTTGAAGACCCGCATCACTTCATCGCGATTGGACTTGACCTCCATATCGATGAAGTCGATGACAATGATGCCACCCACATCGCGTAAACGAAGTTGTTTAGCGATTTCGGTTGCCGCTTCCAAATTGTTCTGGAACACCGTTTCCTCGAGTGATTTCGAGCCGACGTTTTTGCCCGTGTTCACATCGATAACGGTGAGCGCTTCGGTATGTTCGATGATGAGCGAACCACCTGAAGGCAACCAAACCTTTTTGTCGATGGCCTTATGGATCTGCTCATGAACATGGAATCGCTCGAAGATCGATAATTGCTCTTTGCTGCGGTCGTAATACTCAATACGGTCGGCTAACGCCGGCGAAATACTCGAGACGTAATCATGAATTTCTCGGTAGAGAGTTTCATCATCGATGATGACCGAGCGGAAATTGTCATTGAATTCTTCTCGAATGACGCGCACTGCCATATCCGGTTCTCGATAAAGAAGCGCCGGAGCCTGCACGCGCTGTGACAGTTCCTCGATTTGTTGCCATTGTGAAAGCAAGCGTCGAACATCAGAGGAAATTTCTTCCGAGGTCACTCCTTCGGCAGCCGTGCGCACAATTACACCGTGTTGCGGTGGCTTCACTTTGTCCAAAATGGAACGAAGACGCTGACGTTCTTGTACCGAGAGCCGCTTTGAAATTCCATAGGTTGATGAATTGGGAATCAACACCACAAATCGACCCGCCAACGAAACTTCTTGCGTCAGGCGAGCGCCCTTGTGGGCAATCGGGTTCTTGGTGACCTGACAAATAAGGGTTTGTTTGGTCTTCAGAATTTCTTCAATACGCGGTTGCCCTGAGCCCTCGATTTCATCGGCATCGAACTGAACATCACCACGGTAAAGAACAGCGTTTTTGGGCGTCGCAATATCGACAAACGCCGCCTCCATGCCAGGAAGCACGTTCTGCACTTTGCCAAGGTAAATGTTTCCGTGAATCTGTGAAATGTCGTCAGCCGGGCGGGAAACGTAATGCTCAATGAGCGTTCGACCCTCAAGAACCGCGATCTGCGTGGCTTCGGGTCGGACACTTACGGCCATCAGATAACGACCGACTGGACGACCCTTACGCTCTCGTCCCTTACGTCGCTCAAATTCCTCTTCGTTGAGTTCGACATCGTCCCCACCCAAAATGGCTTCCACCGGTGCATTCGACTTCGGCTCATTGGTTTTCGCTTGGGAACGCGAACGGTTACGGCCACCGCGTGAACCGCGGCGACGGCGCGGACGATTAGCGGCGTTACCAGCCGATGATTCAGTGTTGTCGTCGCCGGAAGACGTGTTGTCCGGTTGATTGGTTGACTCTGGCGTGACGTTCTCGTCGGCCATATTGATAATCCCTTCTCATCGCGAACCAACTGATTCGCGTAGTGGCGCATCTTCTGCGAGCCACTGATGTGTTCGTCGGATCCGCGCAGCATGGAGAGGCGGATCAAAAACTAAAAGCAACTCGTTCGGTCGAACCGCACGAGGTTGGGTTGCCAAAACGGCATCCATGATCGAACCAATACCGTTTTCAGTGGGCCCGACCACTTCTAATGCGATGATTCCCGGGCGAAGGTCTCCATCTACCTTCTTCCCTTTTCGTTCACGGGAAATCACCAGCGACTCACTCGCTAAAACTTTTTCCACCGCTAAAGCGAGTTTGTCAGTATCAATATCGTCGAATTCGAATCGCCACGTACAACGCGTCACTGCTTCTTGCAGCGACGGTAACGACTTATCAACGATGTCGATATGTTCAATAACAACGCCCACCGGCATAATGGCCGTGAGGTCCGTTGTTAATAATTGAAGGTCAACGGTGGCACCTTCAATGAGATCGATGTCGAAATATTCCTCGTCTGATTCAAGACCCGTAGGTAACGCCAAGCCGAAATGAAGTTTGGGACGAGGGGTAAATCCTTCGGTTGTGGCCACCGGCAATTTCACGCGGCGTAAGGCCCGTTCGATAACACGGGCCATATCACGATGCGATGCGAAACGGACCTTGCCGTTTTTCGAATAGCGAACGCGCAATCTCATGATCGCCCGCTTTTCGCCAACAACTGCACGGGCACACCACCGGACAGATCCTGTCCCGTGCCTTGCGAACCGCCGGCGGGCGGTGTCGCCGAGGCAACGATGTGCTCGATCGAGTAACCCGTACATGCCCCGCAGTCATAACACGGAGTCCAACGACAATCGGGTAACCCAACTTCGGCCAAGGCGTCTTGCCAGTCCTGCCATAGGAAATCCTTATGCAAGCCCGCCGAAAGGTGGTCCCACGGAAGGACCTCATCTTCGGTGCGATGTCGATGCACATACCAATCGGGATCTAGTCCGCAGGCGTCCATGGCGGCTAACCAACGATCGAGATCAAAACGCTCCGACCACTCTTGGAACGTTCCACCTTGGCGCCACACCATTTCGATGACATCGCTCAAACGACGATCACCGCGACTTGTAATTCCCTCCACGAACGTCGCTTTGGGATCATGCCATTTAAGTTGCACACCGTGCATCTTGCGCGTGGCATCACGCAGCAAATTCACTTTGCGTTTCAATTCATCAATGGTGTTTTGACCAAACCATTGGAAAGGTGTGAAGGGTTTCGGTACGAAACCACCAACCGAAACGGTGACCGATGGCGACGAGTGATATTTGCGACCGATAGCAACACAGTTCTTGGCTAATTCAGCAATGCCAAGAGTGTCTTCATCAGTTTCAGAGGGAAGACCGATCAAGAAATAGAGCTTCATACGCCGCCATCCATTGGCATACGCCGCTTCGACCGCGTCATAAAGATCTTGTTCGCGAATCAACTTGTTAATGATCTGACGCATGCGCCAAGTGCCGGCTTCGGGAGCGAACGTCAAACCGGTGCGACGCGCTTTTTGAATTTGAGCCGCAATGCCGACACCAAACGCATCGACGCGCAACGATGGGAGTGACACCGATACCGGTTCACCATCTTCGGTAGCGCGCACAATCTCGCCCACCAAACTTTCAATGCCCGAGTAATCAGCCGTGGAAAGCGACGTCAGCGCAACTTCGTCATAACCAGTGCGAGCGAGACCATCCGCAACCATTTGTTGCACTTGTGCGAAGGGGCGCTCGCGCACCGGTCGCGTGATCATGCCCGCCTGACAAAAGCGGCAGCCGCGGGTACAGCCACGGAAGACCTCAACGTTGAGACGATCGTGCACCACTTCAGTGATCGGAACTAGTTGCTGACGGGGATACGGAAACTCCGCCAGGTCGGCAACGGTGCGTTTTTCCACTCGGTCAGCGATATCGGAATATTTCGGCGATACCGAAACCAAAAAACCATCGGCATAGGTGGCTTCGAAAAGTGATGGGACGTACACGCCTTCAATACGACCAAGCGCGTGCAAAAGTCCAGAACGGTCACGTTCTTCGATCGGTGCGCGCTTCCACTCCCCGACGACTTCAGTGATCTCACTGATGACTTCTTCGCCGTCACCAAGCACAACGAAATCAAGAAAATCGGCAATCGGTTCCGGGTTATAGGTGCAATGCCCACCAGCAGCAATAAGTGGATGATGACTCTGCCGAGCATTGGCGCGAACGGGGACGCCGGCTAAATCAACCATGTTGATGAGATTGGTGTAGGTCAACTCTGCCGAAAGGTTGAAGCCGATGATGTCGAAGGCCGAGGCGGCGGTATGGGTGTCCACCGAAAACAGCGGGACATCATTCGCCCGCATCAGCTCTTCAAGATCAATCCATGGCGCATATGTTCGCTCGGCAACAGCATCGGAACGTTCATTGAGAATTTCGTAAAGAATCTGCAGACCCTGATTGGGCAATCCAATTTCATAAGTGTCCGGATACGCCAAGAGCCACGCCACCTTCGCAGGATCGTGGCAGGGGCTCTGCGCGCCGTCTTCAAGGCCGATGTAACGCGCCGGTTTAGCGACGTTGGCCAGAAGCGGCTCCAGACGGGGCCAGACATCGGTCACGGGAAGATCCTAGTTTGCCGAGGGTCGATTAGAGGAACCGGCGGGCGTGAACGTTAAGCACAAGCCCAATGGCAGCGAGAGCCGTAACGGTCGACGAACCCCCGTAACTCATCAAATGAAGAGGGATGCCCGTAATAGGCATGATGCCCATCGCCATTCCCACATTTTGAAATATGGAAAAGACGAACATGGCCAACACGCCGACACAGAGCAATGTGCCGAACCAATCACGCGCTAATTGCGCGGTTCTCCAAATTCGATAACACAACAACGCGTACAGCCCCAACACAATTGAACTTCCCAGAAGTCCAAACTGTTCTGCCGCGGCGGTAAAAATAAAATCGGTTTGCTGTTCCGGCACCCAATCGAGATTTGTTTGTGGTCCGTCAAATAGTCCGGTGCCAGTAATTCCACCATTAGCGATTGCTTCTTGACTGCGATTGATGTTGTAGGCCGATTGAGTGGTTGGATCAACAAACGCCGTCAAACGATTGCGCTGATATTCAGCCAACGCACTGGAGTTCAAAACACCGACAACGGCTATGACGGCAACGACGCCAAGAATGGCGAGATGTTTTGCTTTCGCACCGCCCACTACAACCATGGCCAGCGTGATCACACCTAGAACAAGATTGGTTCCAAGATCAGGCTGCCCCATGATGATGGCCATTGGAATTGCGGCCACGGCCAAACATGTAAGCAAACGACGACCGTCGACATCACCGCGAAAATCGGAAAGCAAAAAAGCCAGTGCGCCGATTAACGACAACTTTGAGAATTCCGCCGGTTGTATCTGAATGAAACCAAGTGAGAACCATGAACGCGCACCGTTTACCTCGGTGCCGAGAACGAGCACCAAAACCAAAAGAACCGTTGTTGCTCCGTAAAAGAACCAGGCCCAATCATGCAATTTTCGATAGTCGACAATGGCGAAAAGCGTCAGCACGCCTGTGCCGAGAAAAACAAAGATGATCTGGCGGAAAAGAAAGTTGTTGTTATAGGGCGGAATCGCTCCCCTAGTCGCCGAATACACAGTGATGATGCCGATGAGCGACAACGCCGCCGTCGCCATCACTAACCAGGGATCAATATGACGTAACGGTTCGGCGGCGTTACGAGCGCTACGCCTTGAGGATGCCGAAGAGATAGAACGCGGAAACATGTCAGTCCTTGTTTCCTACAGTCGGTGCGTCAGCGGCATCGGTCAAACGTTGATTGGCTACAACTTCCAATGTGCGTCGCACCGCAGCACCAGCAGCCTCGGCACCAAAGCCGGACTCTTCCATCACCGCGGCAATGGCGATGCGCGGGTTGGTGAACGGAGCCCATGCCCCAAACAATGATGTGTCAGCACGATTCACTACCTGGGCAGTTCCCGTTTTGCCCGCCACCGGAAAAGCGTTCATATCCCATCCGCCAAACGCGGATGCCGCCGTTCCGGCGCCGACAGTTGCGCCGGCCAAACCGGCCGCGATGGCATCACGGGTTTCGGGCGACATCGAAATAGTGCCCACTACTTCAGGTTGGAACGTTTCGAGCACATCTGACGATCGTATTGGCTGATTGAGATCGGTATCGGGACGCAAAATTCGCCAAGCCACATGCGGCTTATACAACGTGCCACCGTTTGCAAAAGCGGCATAGGCACGAGCCAATTGCAATGGCGTCACCACGATGACGTTCTGGCCGATAGCTAATTGCACGTTGTCGCCTGTGTACCAATTTCCATCTTGATACGACTCGGGATATTTACGTACCAACTCGCGCTTTTCCGCTGGCGTCAAAACATAACCCGGCGATTCGTTCGGTAAATCAATACCCGTTGCTTTATCGAACCCAAATGACGCGGCCGTATCTTGAATCAATGTGGTGCCATCCATGCGAGCACCTAACCAATAGAAAAATACGTCCGACGAAATTGAAAGACCGCGAATAACGTCAACCATTCCGTTGACTTGTTCACCGGCGTTAGTAAATCGTTGCGGCGGATTACCAACTTCATAAAAGCCCGGGTCGTAAAGAGAATCGACACGCGTGATGAGCCCGTTATTCATCGCCGCAACGGCCGTTACGAGTTTAAAAGTCGAACCTGGCGCATATGCACCCGAAATAGAGCGGTCGATGAGGGCGCTCACACCATTCACATTTTGTAATTGGTCATAACGCTCTTGACTTAGACCGTTAATAAATTCGCGCGGGTCATAGGTGGGATAGGTGGCTAACGCAATGACTCCGCCCGTTTGCGGATCGAGAGCCACCATTGATCCTGCCGGTGCCCGACGTATCGCCCCATCTCGCTGTGGCGTGTTTCGCAAAACCGCAAGCCGTTCTGACAATGCCTGTTCCGCACGCAACTGCACGTCCATATCGATGTGTAATTGCACATCGGATCCGGCCTTGGGTTCCTGGTACTCCGCCACCCGAACTCGACGACCTTTGGAGTCGAATTCAATTCGTTCAACACCGGGAGTACCGCGCAAGTACTGCTCATATTGCTTTTCGATTCCGGCTAATCCGATGGTGGAATTAATTTGATACGTCTTAGGAATCCCGTCGGGATCGTTCGCGGTTACCAATTTGTCTTTGAGTTCCGCCGTAATACGACCGGTGTAACCGAGAATATTTCCGGCTGCGGCACCGTAGGGATAAACACGCACCGTTTTACGCTCATAACTCATCGTTGGAAATTCATCATTGCGTTCAGCGATGGTGTGGATCACTTCATCGGTGACATCAGTAGCAACAGGGACTTGTTGGAAGTCGCTATAACGCTGATCGTCGAGGCGCGCCTTAAGAGTCGAAACTTTGGTTGGTGCACCATTTGCCGTCAGCATGTCGGCCAACTTCGCCAACAGTTCATCTTGTTTGGATGACTTGAAATCGGACTTAAATTTCTTGCGGTCGATGGTGACAATGAGTGACGTGCGGTTGTCGACGATCACTCGGCCTTTCACATCGATAATGCGACCCCGAGGAGCTTCAATAAATACTTCTTGGATACGCGTTTGCTCGGCTGATTCGGCCAATGCCGGAGCAGCCATCACTTGCAAATACCAAAGTCGCCCGAAGAGGACGACGAAACACGCCGCCACTACGACGAAAAGGATGCTTAGGCGAAGCCTCGGCGAGTCAGTATCCATTCGTCTCTAAGTCCACCAGATTTGCGGCCCTAACGGGTCGCGGCCCGAATGCGATCTTCGTCAGGGTCAGCCCAACGGCAGGCCGCCAATACCGGAAAAACTAGGACTGAACTGGTTAAAGCAACGATGAGCAACACCGTGACGAGGTGACCATTGACCAGGTCACCGTCGCCAACAATCGCACCAACGATGGCAAAAGCCAGTATTCCCGCCATCGACGACAGCGCCGCCACTGTCATGGTGAGCCAACGAGCACTATGCACGGTGGCCCGCTCTAAACCTGCACCGCAGACTCCCGCCAGCAAATAGGCCAAGGCACCAAGTCCAAACGGAGTCACAGTTAAACAATCCAAAAGCAAACCGCAAAAGAAACCAACGATGGCACCGGTATCCGGACCGCCGCGCATTCCTGCGGCCACCGCCAGAACTAGAAGTAAATCGGCGCTAACTCCGAGAATGCGGAATTGAGAGATGACCGCGTACTGCAAAAGTGCAGCCGTCACGATCAAGATGCCATAACGAATGATGGGATTTTCAAACGTCATTTAGGTTTCTCCCACTGCAGTACATCGACATACGTGAGATCAGTAGTTGAAGCGAAAAGTCGAATCGTCACCATTGATTCCAACATGGCGGCATTGTTTCGTACTTCGGTAATGGTTCCGATGGGAAGATTGGGCGGATACACGCTGTCACCTAAGCCACTGGTAACGGCGATTTGTCCCACCTGAACTTTCTGGCGTGAATCCAGGTTTGATCCGTTGATGGTTTCGTTGTTTCCCTGACCTTTGGCCACACCGACGGCGGAGGTGCCGACAACTGAAAAACCGACGTTGAAATTGTTCGAGGTGATGAGCATTACTTTGGCGCGCGAATCACTTACTTCAATGACACGACCCACCAAGCCTTTTCCAGTTATGACTGGCTGATCACGCTTAATGCCGGAATTCGCACCGCGATCGATTTCGATGGTGTTGCCAAAGTTGCCAACGCTTCCGCTTACGACGCCAGCATGAACACGGGGAATCTCACCCACAAACGGAATGCCTACCAACTCAAGAAGTTGCTGCAGTTGGGATTTCGCCACTTCGTTGGCGATTACTTCGCCCTGAAGTTTTTCCACTTCTTGACGCAACTCTTCGTTTTCTTTTTCGTAATTCGTATCGGAGAAGGCGCCGTTCCACACGTTACGAACGGGTCGGATAATCCCTCCTGCAACATCGCCAATAGGAGCGAAAACTGAACCAATTGCGTTTCGAACTGTTGCAGCCGGACCAGAACCGCGACCATCAACGGTCAACAAGGCCAGCGCAGTAACAACGAGCAAAATGATGGTGAGGCGAGTTCGTCCGCTCGGTTTCGCCATGGGCGCACCAACCGCCCTAGTTAATCGTCGACGAGAACAGCACGCCCTTTAATGCGTCGAACTCCTCAAGCGATTGGCCCGAACCGATCGCTACGGCAAAGAGAGGGTTCTGACAAATGACCACAGGCATACCGGTCTCGTGCTCGAGACGTTCCCGCAGTCCATTGAGCAGTGCACCGCCGCCAGCAAGGACGATGCCCTGTTCCATGATGTCGGCCGAAAGTTCCGGAGGGGTCTTATCGAGGGTCACTTTGACCGCATCAACGATGGCCGTAACCGGCTCCTCAATGGCGTCGCGGATTTCCTCGGTAGTGGTGATGACGGTCTTAGGGAGACCCGTGACCAAATCGCGGCCCCGAATTTCAGCATGAAGTTCAACTTCAAGTGGCCAGGCCGAGCCGAGAGAAATCTTGATTTCCTCGGCGGTGCGATCACCAATAGCCAATGAGAACTCTTTTTTAATGAAAGCGATAATGGCGCTATCAAGTGCGTCGCCACCCACGCGCGTTGATTGCGATGTGACAACACCACCCAGCGAAATAACAGCAACTTCAGTCGTACCGCCGCCGATATCAACAATCATGTTTCCGGTTGGTTCTTGCACCGGTAAGCCTGCACCAATTGCCGCCGCCATTGGTTCTTCAATGATGTACGCCGGTTTACGCGCTCCTGCGAACTCGGCGGCCTCTTGCACTGCGCGTTGTTCAACCGGTGTAATGCCGGAAGGAACACAAATCACCATGCGCGGTTTCGCCCATTTCGACGTGTGCACTTTTTGAATGAAATAGCGGAGCATCTTTTCGCAGATATCGAAATCGGCGATGACGCCATCTTTTAAGGGACGGATCGCTTGGATATGCGAAGGTGTACGGCCGATCATGCGCTTGGCTTCAGCCCCTACCGCGACTGGTCGACCATCTTTGACATTGACTGCCACTACTGAAGGCTCATTGAGAACAATGCCTTCGCCTCGCACATAGACAAGGGTGTTCGCGGTGCCGAGATCGACAGCCATGTCACGGCCGACGATATTGGAAAGAGATTCACGAGAGGCAACGCCATTAGAAACGCGTGCTGAAATCGAACTTAGAAAGTTCATAGCCATCACCTAAGGCTACTCGTCGAGCGCGAACTGACCAACTGCGGGCCAAATACGACTGTTTTCGCTACAAAAATCTGCAGATCGAATTACAGGTTGGGAAAGAAGATGCCGATTTCGCGTTGGGCACTTTCAGGACCGTCGCTGCCGTGAATGAGATTCTCGGTGAAAAGAATTCCAAAATCACCGCGAATAGTTCCCGGTGCAGCATCGCGCGGATTGGTTGCGCCCATCATGGTGCGCACAACCTTCCACGTATCTTCCGGCCCTTCTATGACTGCGCAAAAGGCTGGTCCACGCGTGATGAAATCAACGAGTTCACCAAAGAACGGCTTCTCTGCATGTTCTTCGTAATGACGCTCAGCTGTAGCGCGATCAATCGTGCGGAGATCTCCAGCAACGATCTTCAGTTGACGGCGCTCGAAACGAGCAAGAATTTCTCCGACGAGGCCACGTTCGACGGCGTCGGGTTTGCAGATGATGAAAGTGCGATCCATAACGATCAGACGCTAGACCACTTCGGTATGCGGATGCGATTCGAGGTAATGGCGCGCCGGTCCAACCACGTACTGCGATCCCGCTACGACGACTACATCACCTTCGGTGGATACATCGATCGCACGTTGCACGGCTGTACCAATATCTTCAATGACTTCTGTCATCACTCCGAATCGCTGAACAATGTCTGCGAGTTGTCGAGCAGGAAATGCTCGCGGCGAATCTGCCGATGTCGTGATTACTAAATCTGCTGAACGCACATCGGCCGCTTCTAAAAATTCAACCGGATCACGACCCTGCAAAACTCCGAAAACATAAATTCGCCGACCGGGAATATCGAATTCACTCGTGAGTGTCTTCACCAATGACGCCACGCCATCACGATTATGCGCCGCATCCACGATCACTAACGGTGAATGGCGCATGATTTCGAACCGAGCCGGAACGGTTAGTCGAGCGAAGGCATCGTTGATTAAGTCGGTATCGGTGGGACGATCGAAGAAAGCGTCCACGGCCGCAATGGCACATGCTGCGTTTTCTACTTGATGTTCGCCATACAGCGGAAGATAAACATCCTCGGTCGCGCCGAGCGGCGTACGCATGCGGAAACTATGGCCACCGAAAGCAATTTGATCGGTGAGAACTTCGAACTGTTCGTTGCGAAACCATGAGCGAGCAGCGCCTTCTTGCAGAAACACTGGACGCAATGTGCTGTCATCAACTCCACAAACCAATGTCGATTCGGATTTAATGATGCCCGCCTTCTCACTAGCGATGGCACTGCGCCAATCTCCTTGGCCATCGGTATGGTCTTTGCCAAGCGACGTCACAACCGCGACGTCGGCATGACAAATATTGGTGGCATCGAATCGGCCCAGCATGCCAACTTCGATAACAGCAACGTCTACCGCCGCTTGCGCGAAATATTGCAGCGCGCCGGCGGTTACCAATTCGAAGTATGTCGGCGAAATATCAGTAAGCGGAATGATGGTGGCCAAGTCCGTAATCATCTCGGCAAAATCAACATCGGAAATTGCTTCCCCATCAACAGCGATTCGTTCATTGACTTTCACAAGATGCGGAGAGGTATACGTGCCAACCCGCAAACCCATCTCGGTCAAGATGGCCGACACCATGCGCGAAACCGAACCCTTGCCATTTGTTCCGGTGATGTGAATAACGCGGTAGGAATTTTGCGGATCACCTAAGACGTGCATGATCTCAGCCATAGCCTCAAGCGATAAATGTTTCGTATCACCGGCGATGACACGGGCTCCTAAACCGGTGTTGGCACCAGTTTCATAATTGATATGAGATTCGAGATAAGCAATCGCTTCGCGGTAATTCACAGATTATGAGGCTGCCCGGCGAGGACGAGTTGATCGAGTCGGATCGTCACGGGGTACCAAAGTTGGCGGCGCGCCTTCATTTACCGAATTGGCATCGACAATGACTTTGCCGATGTCATCGCGGCTGGGAAGGTCGTACATAACTTCCAACAACACTTCTTCCAAAATGGCGCGCAAGCCGCGGGCGCCGGTTTTGCGTTGCAGAGCCTGATCAGCCACAGCGTTTAACGCATCTTCGGTGAACTCAAGTTCAACATCTTCGAATTCAAAGAACTTGCGATATTGCTTCACTAACGCGTTCTTCGGCTCGACCAAAATTTCCACTAATGCTTCGCGGTCGAGATTGGAAACGGCACCGACGACGGGAAGGCGACCAATGAATTCGGGAATAAGACCGAATTTCATGAGATCAGCTGGCAGAACATTGGCGTAAACCTTGGCTTGATCTTCTTCCGCCGAGCGCAGTTCGGCAGAAAAGCCGACGCCTTTTGATCCCATTCGGCTTTCGATGATTTTGTCGATACCGGCAAATGCACCACCGCAAATAAACAAAATATTGGTGGTATCAATTTGAATGAATTCTTGATGCGGATGTTTACGACCACCCTGCGGAGGAACCGATGCAGTGGTTCCTTCCAAAATCTTGAGTAACGCCTGTTGCACGCCTTCACCCGAAACATCGCGCGTAATTGAAGGGTTCTCCGCCTTGCGTGCGATCTTGTCGATCTCGTCGATGTAAATGATGCCGGTTTCCGCCTTCTTTACGTCATAGTCGGCGGCCTGAATGAGTTTGAGCAAAATATTTTCGACATCTTCGCCTACGTAGCCCGCTTCAGTAAGAGCAGTGGCGTCGGCGATAGCAAAGGGAACATTCAGCATTCGCGCCAAGGTTTGCGCCAAGAGCGTTTTGCCGCATCCAGTGGGGCCAATCAACAGAATGTTCGACTTTGAAAGTTCGACATCATCACGGCTGGCCGCACCATGTTGCACCCGCTTGTAATGGTTGTAAACCGCCACTGACAAAATGCGCTTGGCCTGCTGTTGACCAACGATGTATTCGTTAAGGAATTCAAAAATCTCTGCCGGCTTGGGCAACTCGGCGAGAGAGAGTTCTGACTCTTCGGCCAATTCCTCTTCGATGATTTCATTACAGAGATCGATGCACTCGTCGCAGATATAAACGCCAGGGCCCGCAATGAGTTTCTTAACTTGCTTTTGTGACTTACCGCAGAACGAACACTTCAGCAGTTCTCCGCCGTCTCCAAATTTGGCCACGCTGGTTCGCTCCCTGTAGTCGAGAAATCAACGAATGGCCGTAATGGGGCCGCTCGTATCGGCGAGCTGCCGGACTGAAATCACCTCATCGATGATTCCGTAATCCTTTGCTTCCTCTGCAGACATTACAAAATCTCGGTCCGTATCTCGGTGAACCTTTTCTGTGGTCTGTCCGGTATGGCCCGCGAGGATCTCTTCCAGCAAGGCACGCATGCGCAAAATTTCCTTTGCCGCCAACTCAATATCGGTGGCTTGGCCCTGCGCACCGGCATAAGGCTGATGAATAAGTACTCGAGCATGCGGAAGCGCAAGACGCTTTCCGGGGGTGCCAGCTGCCAGCAATACCGCAGCGGCCGAGGCTGCTTGACCGAAACAAATGGTCATGATGTCCGGCTTCACAAACTGCATGGTGTCGTAAATCGCGAACAGCGCCGTGATGTCGCCGCCAGGGCTATTGATGTAGATGTTGATGTCCTTATCGGGATTTTCCGATTCGAGATGCAATAACTGTGCGCAAATCAGATTGGCGACAGTGTCATCAATCGGCGTTCCCAAAAAGATGATGTTTTCTTTTAAAAGACGCGAATAGAGATCAGCCTGAATGGTTTGGCCACGACTGGTTTCGTACAACACCGCCGGATTGGGGATGTAATTCGAAATCTGCAGATTGCTGAGACCACTCATTGGCCGCTCTCCTCTTCGCTTTCGGCCGACGCGCCTTCGGTTGAATCGGCTTCATCATCTAGTTCTTCAAAGGCTAAGTCGGCATAAGCGATTTCGTTGCCTTCTTCGTCGGTAATTGTGACTTTTTCGGTCAACCAATCGAGTGACTTTCGTTTGGCGATATCCGCCTTCAACGCCGGAAGGTGTCCGGCCTCGGTTAATTGTTCCTTGACCGTTTCTGAAGGCTGACCAACACGTGAGGCCACCATCTCGAATTCTTCATCGAGGTCGGCTTCCAGTGCGGCGATTCCTTCCGCAAGTGCAATCGCACGCAAAGCGAGGTCGACACGAGCGCTGCGTTCGGCAGTTGTTCGCAAATCGTCCAAGAACTGCTGCGGATCGGTTCCCGAAAATTGCAACCATTGCTCAAGGGTTAAGCCCTGCGCTTGGAGACGCATTGCCATATCTTGCAAACGCTCGTTCATTTCGGCGCCTACAAGAGGTTCAGGCAATTCATCGGTTACGAGTTCAGCTAAGGCTTCACCGATTTTTTCGCGCACCATCATTTGCGATTGCGCTTTCCGAACTTGTTGCATTCGCTTTTCGATATCGGCGCGCCATTCGGCCATCGTGGAAAATTCTGAGGCTTTATCGGCAAACTCATCATCGAGATCCGGTAAGACCTTTTCTTTGACATTCACAACCGTGATTTCAAAATGCAACGGACTTACGTCCGCGTCCTCATCTTCCTGCGCCATTTCGGCATTTGGATGAGCCGCATCGAAAGAAAGAGTGTCGCCGGCTTTTACGCCTACAAGATTCTCGTCCATTTCCGGAACAATGCCGCCCGAACCGACCTCATAGAGGTACGCCTGCGCCACTAAGCCAGGAAGAACTTCACCGTTCTGACTGCCTTCAATGTCAATGGTGACGAAATCGCCTTCACCTGCAGCGCGTTCTGTTTCACCCAGTTCGGCGTATTGCGCGCGGAAACGTTCGATTTGTTCGTCTACGAGTTCAGCAGTGACATCGACCGGTGGAATTTCAACTTTGAGGTTCTCATAGCCACTAACCGTGATGGTGGGTCGCACTTCAACCACCGCATCAAACTTGATATCGCCGGACTCGGCACCGTCGATGAGATCGATCTCCGGTGGCGCGATGACGTCCACTTCGTGTTCTTTCACCGCCTCGGCATAAAAGTCTCCAAGCGAATCGTTCAGTGCTTGGATACGTCCTGCGCCTTTTCCGACCTGCGCCTCAAGCACGCGACGCGGGGCCTTACCAGGACGGAATCCTGGAATGCGCACCTCTTTCGCGATCTTCTTGAAGGCCGCGTCGATAGCGGGCTCGAATTCACTCTCCGGAATCTCCACCGAGAGCCGTACTTTGTTGCCGTCTAAGGGCTCGACTATTGCTTTCACAGACCGGCGAGTGTACTGGCGATGGGTGTGATCACCCGCATCGGCACTTGGCCGTACACTCTGTCGACCGGGGAATAGCGCAGTTTGGCAGCGCGCCTGCTTTGGGAGCAGGAGGCCGGGGGTTCAAATCCCCCTTCCCCGACCAACAAAAAGTGGAGGTACTGCCATGGAAAATGCTTTAGGAGCGGAGTCCACGAGCGATTCATCGACTCCAGCAGGAAAGCGTTCCACCATTGCTTGGGGTCTCGCGGCGGCCGCACTCTCGGCATGTGCGGCGGCGATTCACTTCGCCTACGCGCCCGATCATTTCGATGAGGTCGCCAGCCACGGATGGTTTTTTGTTGCGGCCGGTGCCGCACAAGTTTGTTTTGCTCTTTTGGTTTTGACGCGACCACGCCGCAGCGTGTGGATGTTCGGCGCCGTCGTGAACGCAATTGTCTTCGGCACTTGGGCCGTAACGCGACTGAATGGTTCCGAGGAGATCGGTTGGCCCGACACCATTGTTTCTGTCGCCGAATTGTTAATTGTTGTTCTTTCGATCATCGCATTACGTAAAGGTGAATCGCTTAGCGTTGCCGTTCCCCAACGTAAAGCCCGTGTCATCAATTCTTCGTTTGCCGTTGTTGTTTTAGTTTTCGCACTTTTATCGGGCGTCATGATGACGCCCGAATATGTTTCAGGTCATTCACATGGAACTGACCATGCCGACGATCACGGAACAACCGAAGTTGCACTTTCACCTTGCGAGTTATCGGGAGCCCCGGCTTCAGAAGGTCAATTATCCACTGATGATTCGGGCCACAGCCATCGCGGTCCGGCGTTACAAGAACCTCTTACCCGTGAAGAACGAATCTTGCTTGAAGAGCAACAAGCAAAGGCTCGACAAGTTGCCGTGAAGTATCCAAATGTGGCGGCAGCAGTTGCTGATGGTTATCGCATGTCCACCACTTATGTGCCCTGCATTGGTGCGCACTACACCAAACCAATTTTGGCGTTGCGCTTTGATCCCGGTGCACCATCAGAACTTCTTTTCGATGGCACAACACCGGATGCAAAAATTGTTGGACTCTCCTATCTGGTTTACAGCCCAACTGAACCAGAAGGATTTGCTGGTCCCAATGATCGTTGGCATCGACATAATGCCAACGGCGGTCTCTGCATGAAAGGTGGAGTCGTCGTCGGTGGCGAAGCAATGAGCGTCGAAGACTGCACCACGCGCGGCGGACGCAAAGTCGCCAATGACAACGTGTGGATGGTGCATAACTGGATCGTTCCCGGTTGGGAATGTTCATGGGGAGTCTTCGCAGGAGAATGCCCAGAACTCGGCGGTCGTGTGGGAATGAGTGCGTGGGACGCACCGGTAACTGCGCCTCCGACCGTTGAAGGGGAACTGGCTTCGAATTAGCCACGCAACTCGGCTACATTGAAAGTCCCTTGCGGGTGTAGCTCAATGGCTAGAGCACCGTCCTTCCAAGTCGGCTATGAGGGTTCGATTCCCTTCACCCGCTCTCCGCACGACTGAAAATTCGCTTGATCGATTTCGCCGCCTTGACTGCGGCTTTTCGACGGGCCGATCCCACTGGGAAGAGTTTGTTAACCACCGGATGGCGGGCCACTTGATGACGTAGGCCGCCTGCTTCCGGAGTGGCCGCTCCCCCATGAGCGAAAAAGATTCCGGGAAAACGGTGATTCACCACCAGTCGACGATCAAGAGTTCGCG